>JACNFR010000038.1:0-19725 GCA_014384555.1 Candidatus Nitrosopumilus sp.
ACTCCACAAAATATTATGTAAATACCATAATCATCTTAACCTTTTAAAATAACATAATTTGTCTACATTAACTTCTGATTCTTTATTTTCATTCTACTTCGATAAGTTATGATATGATACTTTATGATGTTTTTGAGTTTGGCTTCTACTGATAATTCCTCGTTGACACAAATAGTAAGAAAATCAAGATAGTCTTTATCTCTTACATTAACTTCTATTTTTCTCAACTTAAAACTTGAATCCTAATTGAACTATCGTCTCGTGAGATTTCTTTAGCATGATTAATACAAAATCTCATGATCTGTCGACAATAGGCTTTTGAACTCCCCAATTCAAAGTGATAAAACATCACGTTAGCGTAAGCTTCCGAGTTACATCCGAGCATATTACAGATCATGAGAGAGTATCTAGGATATTTTGAGCCTAAAAGAGATGGTTATTATGAAAAATTAAAGTTTAGAATTTCTCAATGATTAATTGTGGACTTGACAGGTAAGTAGTACCCATCTAGCCCACAAAGAAGAACATATTCAAATGAATAAAAATCATTTGAAGAGTTTAGAATCTAATTATTTCCACAATCCAAATACTTTTTTGAATTTATTTTTCTTATCTGAAATGACAGGATCTTTCAAATCTTTCTCAAAATTTTCAAACATTTTAATAAATTCCTCATAGTTTTTTGGAGGCACTGTTCTATCCATGACCTTCATAGATTTTGGAGTCAGAAAGACTGCTCTTTGATTAATAGTACCTTCAATAAAATCAGATTGGGCATACTTTAAATCGTCTAAATACATTACATCGACTTTAACATCTTTGTAATCTCTCTGTATAATTTTACAAAGATCATTGAGATACATGGATTTTTCTTTATTGGAGAACAATGTTTCAATTATCTCAAATAGATTAATTCCGATAATTTTTGGATGATTGGCAGTCAATGAATAATGTGAGAATATTGATAATATAGGAATATTGATTTACAAAAAGAATTCAGTGTTCCAATCTTCACAATCAAATGTCTGATAATTTTTGTTCTAATTGTTCCATTTGTTCATCCCCGCATTGTTCTGCACTCTCAATGGTACAAAATTCCCTTACTTCATCAAATGCATCGAGACATGATTGTAATTCTTCAGGGTTGAGATTATCTTTACTACATGCAATCATCATTGCTTCATAGTTTATTGCAAATTGGTCTAATATCCATTTTTGAGTATCCATACTTTCCAATATGTTAAAATCCGTTACACTAGTTCCAAAATAAATAATTCCTACAAGCATAGGGATAATCAGAAGAAATTTTAATTTTGATTTTATTATCGTTGACATAATTTTGTAACTTGATGGGCCATATTTATACATCAAAATTTAGAATGTTGAATTTGAGAGTTTTCTGACCTCAACAAACATCATGGATAGAATTTGTCAATCCATGCCTAGAATTTACTGAGATTACAACCATCATACTTTTAATTATCTGATTTCATCTGGATTAATACATTGAAGATTATTATAAAAAATGGCGAATCAATTAAGGAATATCATGATGCTAGTGATGTATCTGTTTTACCAAAAAGCAAACTAGTCCGAACATTTGATGATGAGGGTTCTTTGATTGACGAATTCAAACTTTTAGATAAAAAAATTACGTTAAAAGATGATCTTGAAAAAGACGAAACTGAAATTATAGTAACTTTGGATGTCAAAAAATAGTAATTAACATGCAGGAGTTTGATATTATAATCGAAAAACTCTTGGAACAAAGAGATTTCTATCTAAACACATTGAAACATTTGGATTTTGGTCTAGTAATGGATCCTTCCGAAGATGAAATTAAAACAATAGAAAAACTGCAAATAAACACAATTGATCAAATAAAAAAAGTAGAACAAGAAATTGCTTTTTTGACATCAAAAAATGACAAAAAAATACAATGAGTTTATCAAACCCTGCTTATTGTAAAAAATTATGCTAGATGAATTAGTACAGAATCTAGTGGATGTGAAACAGAGTTTTGCTAAAAATTATTCTGGGAATGCACATATTCAGGAGATAATTCCATCATCTGTTTCAGAGAAATTTTCAATGTCTTCTCAACATCTACAATATCTTCATGATTTTGCCCTCAAAAATCCCATTTACTTTAACCACTATGAAGAGGATATTGATGGAACCATGTGCACAGTCTATGAAGGAGACATTAACGAATATTGGTTAAACAGTATCAAACACGGCTCAAGTTGTCAGCCATTTTATCCCACATGGATAATGTCTGCACATGTCATGACAAGTATTGCTAAAGAACTAGGATATGCAGAATTGGTAGATATTGGTTCGGGGGATGGGAGAATTGCATTTTGTGGAAATGTTCTTGGATTAAATTCTCACAGTATTGAAATTGATGATGTATTAGTAGAATTACAAAAAATAATTTGCAATTCCACCAATCAAAATTTCCATCCAATATGCCATGATGCATTAGAGTTTGATTATTCATCATTGAATCTAAAAAAACCCATATTTTTCATTGGAGGTCTTGCTCAAATGGGTGGGGATGTTTTAGCTACTAGTATTATTGACCGAATTAACTCTATTGAAAATTTGAGAAAAGATACGGGAATTGTATTTGCAGGAACTAACACTAAACGTCAACTATCGGGCAATTTAGAAAATGGTGGATGGAGTTCGCTAATTGAAAAGCATGATTTGAAAGTAATTGATACTGTATCATTACCTACAATTTGGACATTTGATCAAGATGTTGAAACACCATACATCTATACTGAATTCAAATAACTTGAAAAACATAATTTCCATCATTGATGCCACATTTTGAAATTTTCACATTTTTTCCTATTTCAGGAGTTTCGGAAATCTTGGCCATGATTCTAATCGTGTTTTCAAACTCTACTATGCAGAAAAACTGGTCCTTTTGACTTGAAAATTCAATGATTTTGCCCACAAAATCACCTTCTTTTAGATGAACATTTCCAAAACAATAACTGCAAATTTCTGATGGTGGCCATACAATTTTTTTACATTCATCACATTCAGGAATACAGAATTTTCCTTCAGTTAATTTAGATTCAAAACTCATTTCTCTAATACCAATACCGTTGAAGACGTTGCAGCAGCTGACATGTTGTGAATCAACCCTGCTTGTGGATTTTCTGTTTGTCTATTTCCTGCATTTGATTGAAGTTGTTGTGTAATTTCAATAGTTTGTGCAATTCCTGTAGCTCCTAAAGGATGTCCTGTACCAATTAAACCTCCTCTTGGATTAATTTTAAAATTATTAGTCTCATGTAATTCTTTAACCATGCTTGTTCCTTTTCCGTCATTTGAAAATCCTAGAGATTCTAGTGCCATAGGTTCACAAACAGAAAATGCATCATGGATTTCTGCAACATCGATATTTTCAATATTTTTACCTGCCATTTTTAATGCCGTTTTACCTGCAAGTCTTGTAGATTCCATTGAACTAAATGAAATATTTTTTGTAAATCCTGCTGAAATTGTTTTTTGGCCAATTCCTGTTATCCATACTGGTTGGTCTGTCAATTGTTTTGCTTTTTGTTCTGATGCTAAAATAATCGATGCGCTTCCAGTACATGGTCTTGAACAATCCAATAATCTAAGATCATCTGTAAGTTTTTTAGAATTCATTACATCCTCGATGGTGTATGTTTTGTTTGATAGTGCATTTGGATTTTCTTTTGCTTGCTTGTGATTTTTTACAGAGACAATAGATAGTTGTTCATCTGAAATTGAAAATTCCCGTTTGTATGATTTTGCAAAAATGGATGCCCAAAATATGGGATGTTTGAATTCACCTCTTGAATTATCCCATTCTAAAATTTGTCCAGGACTGTCATATCTCTCAGCACCTGTTATGAGAATCATGTCTGCAAGACCAGATGCTATGTAGGAATATGCTGAAACTATCGAATTTGTGCCTGAATTACATAGACTTTCAATAGTATGGGCTATTTTTGGTTGAATTCCTGCCATTTCTGATAAAACAGGGGAGAGGTATTTGGAGTTGTTATTGGTAGATATCAATACTGCGTCAATCTCATCACGATTAATTTGAGAATTATTTTTAAAAAGTTCCTTTGCAGAATCCAATAAGATGGATTCTATTTTTTTGTCATCTTTAGTAAAAGGCGTAATTCCATATCCTACAATCCCTACCTTGTTCATATCATTCATCCAAAAATGTTTTCTTAAATAATTTAAAAGAATCCATGGTATCTCCAATTGGGTTAAACTGTAAAATAGGTAGATCAATTCCCGCATTCATAAAACTTGTTAGTTGTTTTTTACATTCATCAGGAGTTCCAGATATTGCAAGAGATTGTAACATTGAATCTGTCACTAACATGTGATTTGATTTGAATCCTGATTTTTTAAATTCTTCAAAAATACTAGTTGTTTCATTTTCAAAACCATTTTTTGCTAGAAATTCTCTGTAAATTCCTCCTACAGAAATATAAAATGCCACAGTTTTTTTAGCTCGTTCAATTGCTTCGTCTGAATCTTCAGAAACACATGTGATTATTTGGCATGTGACGTCAATTTTTTTCTTTGTTTGCATATTGCTGATTGTTTGTTTCATTTCATTTAATGGTCTTAGATAAAAAATCACGCCATCTGCAACACTCCATGCTAAATCCACCATTTTTTGATTAATGGCTGCAAGATAAATTGGGATTTCTGTCCTTTGTGGTTTAATCAGTAGTGTAAAATTATTTAATTTGAAAATCTCACCATCATAATTTACTTGCTTTCCAGACAGGACCAGACGAATTATTTCTACATATTCTTTCATTCGCAGTAATGGTTTTTCAAATTTGTACCCGTGGAAGGATTCCACAATTGGCAAACTACTAGTCCCAAGTCCTAGAACTAGCCTACCATTAGATAATGAATCCACTGTAGCCGCACCCATTGCAATGGTTGATGGACTTCTAGAAAAGATATTGATGATAGATGAGCCAATTTTTTGTTTAACTGTTTTTGCAGAAACTGCACCTAGCATAGAGAAATTCTCCATTCCCCATGTCTCAGGCACCCATAAGGTGTCTGTATTGGTTTTTGAGATAATTTCTGAGCACTGTAATACTTCATTTATTGAAAGAAGAGAGCCTAAACTACATGCTATACGCATGAAAATAGTATGTCTTTTGGATATTCTAGTGTATCTGTTTTAGTAATAGGTTAATTTTGATTGAGGCTGAAGATTATCAGATCAGATCTGAATCATAATTATTGAGCCAACAGATATTCACAGAAAAAGACTCTGAAAAACCAACATTTTGGGATGATGCAACAAAATATGCTTCTGTCAGCAAAGATGAATCTTTTATTGAAGAAGTGTCATATGTGATGGTCACCTTGCACAGAACTGGTGCATAAAATCTATAATTTATTTTATTATTTTATCTACTACCAAAGAACATTCTTCCATGTCTTTGAATGAATCTACTGAAAACCATTTCACATCTTTGAATTTTACTATGTGTAATTTCCCTTTATTTGCATAATCTGGAAAAACAGTTTTTTCAATATCTCCTTTTGTTGGTAAATCTGAAAGTATGTTTTTTTCAAGATGATAAATTCCTGCATTCATCCACAAATCCGAAATTTCTTTTTTTTCTTTAAATTTTGTAATTTTATCATTACTAGTTTCTAAAACTCCAAAGTTGGTTCTCAATTCAACTGATGCTATAGAGTTGGATTTACCAGATAGTTTTTTCAAATCAATATTTGTTATCGTATCACCATTAATTACAAAAAATGATTTATCTTTGATCATCTTTCCTGCTTTTTTGATTGCGCCGCCAGTTCCTAAAGGTGTTTTTTCAATAGAATATTTTATTTTGATTCCTAATTTTTTTACATTTAGATGATTTTCAATCATCTCTTGTTTGTAACCTGTACAAATAATTACTTCATCAATGCCGAATTTTTTCAAATATTTCAATTGCCATTCAATTATCGGTATATTTTTTATTGGAATTAGGGGTTTTGGGACATAATCTGTAATTGGTCTTAGTCTTTTACCTCTGCCACCAGCTAAAATTATTGCCTTCATCTAACTAGATGTAGATTTTTCAGGTTTTATGTTTTCAGAAGTCACAAGATCTTCCATCTTTTTTGCAAATTCATTATAGATCTTTTCAAGATCTTTTAATGGCATCTCGATTCCCAATAATTTCATAGTTTTGTTCCATGATTCAATATATTTTTCATCATCAAGACCTTTTCCTAATGTTTCAGCTATAGAATGAACTCCCTCCGTTTTACCTAAAGCGTAAATTGCAATGTCTTTATCAGTTAACATTTCTAGTCATCCTCATTTTGATAATAATGAAGCTCAGTATAACATTCAGGACAATATTCCTCAAAATCAATGCCATCCAATTCTATTTTGAATGTAATTTCATCTATATTTAAAACAAATTTTTCCAACTTTTAATTATTTTCTTCAGTAATATTGTAATGAAGTTCCTGATAACACTCTACACAATAATTTTGAAAATCCGTATGATCACAGTCGTAAACTTTATTCACATTATTTTTACACTTTGCACAAGTAGGCATTATGATTCGTCTAAGATTTTTTAATTTTTAGAATACCTAATCCAATCTGAACAAGCCCTGCAATAATTAATGGTATTGTTTCACCAAGTACACTTCGTCCAGATGCTTCTTCCATGGCATCAGCATTACCAATAACAACTGCCCCTCCTATGATGATCAGAATACCTGCAATTATTATCATAATTCCTAGACCTTTTGATGGATCTTTTCTTGAAATGAAGAATGCAATGATTGGTAAAATTAGTGCTGGTAATCCCAACCCCATTCCTCTAGTTTTATGATCAAATGGAATGAAACCTTCTCCACTCTCTGAGCTATAACCTACAACTACATCCATACCATACACTACCAATAATGCTATTGCAATACCTGTAATGATCAATGCAGGGGTTAAAGACATACTCAGATTCTCTTTTATCAATTAATAAATCTAATTAGAAGATTTGATAACAGTTTTTGGCATCAATATCTGCAGCTTATTCAATAGATCATGAATTGATTCATTATTCATTCCAATAATGTTGACATGTCCTAGTTTTCTCAAAGGCTTTGAAATTTTCTTACCGTACATTTTCAAAAAGACTCCTGATTCAGATATCTCTAGAGGAAGATATTCTCCGGTAAATCCATCACCCCCCAAAATATTGTACATGATGGAATTGTGTTTTAATTTAGTACTTCCTAGTTCCATTCCAAGAATTGCTCTTAGATGTTGCTCAAATTGAGATGTTTCACTAGATTGCAATGTATGGTGTCCGGAATTGTGAACCCTGGGAGCTATTTCATTAATCATTACTTCATCATTTTCAGTTACAAACATTTCAATGCCAAATATTCCTGCCCCTTTTAACACCGACATTGTTTTTTCAGCTATTTTTTCTGCCTTTTCTGAAATGTTTTTAGAAACTCTAGCAGGAGCTATTGTTTCTCTTAGGATATTTTCTTTATGAATATTTTCAACTAATGGATATGTCTTGATTTGTCCTTTAGTGTTTCGAGATGCAATTACTGAAACTTCCATGGTAAATGGCACGAATTTTTCCAAAAGTAGTGGTTGACCTTTGAAATAATCGTATGCTGTTTGGATTTTATCTTCAGAATCGATTTTAAAATTACCTCTACCATCATATGCATCTCTACGTGCTTTTAGCATTGCAGGGATGCCGAATTTTTTCAATCCTGTTTTAACCTCTTCAATATTTTTTATTTCAATAAATTCTGGAACAGGTATATTATTTTCTAGTAAAAATGATTTTTGTAAAAATTTATCTTGAATAATTTTCAATGTCTCAGGCGAAGGATTAATTTCTGCTTTATCCTCGACAGATTTTAAAACATCGCTGTCTCCAGACTCTATTTCATAAGTAATGATGTCTGATTTATTTGCAAGTTCAATGATTGCTTCTTTGTCTTTAAAATCTCCAATAATTTGTCTGGCTCCAACCTGTGCTGCTGGGCAATTCTCTGTAGGATCCAACACAATTATCTCAGAAATCTCATCAGGCATTTTTTTTGCAGCTTCTGTGATCATCATACCTAATTGACCTCCACCAATAATTCCAAGAATCTTTGACATTGTAATTTGGTATTTTTTGGATTAAAAATATCTAATGTTAGTACAAATAATTTATCAAATTTTTCATAATAGAATTGTTAATTACTCGCTAGTTTTTCCTAATATTATGGGTTATTCTAAAAAACCGCTAGTCGGAATTATCATGGGATCTAGCTCAGATAGTAGAATTATGCAAGGAGCATCTGAAATTTTAGACGAATATAAAATCAAACATGAAGATCAAATTGTATCTGCACATAGAACTCCTGCAAGATTGGCAGAATATGCAAAACATGCTGAAAAAATGGGGTTCAAAATTATCATAGCTGGTGCAGGTGGGGCGGCACATTTACCTGGAATGATAGCATCACATACAACAATACCTGTAATTGGAGTGCCAATTCTAGTTTACAATGACAAACATCCTAAAAAATCAGACACCACAAAATTTTCAGCATTTGGGGGATTGGATTCATTGTTGTCAATCACCGAAATGCCTTCAGGATCTCCAGTTGTTGCTGTTGGGATAAACAAGGCAGGAAATGCCGGAATTTATGCAATGAAGATGCTTGCAAATGAATTTCCCGATTTAAAAAAGAAATTAAAACAACACAAATCCAATCAACATAATTCTGTAATGAAAGAGTCTGATGAATTAAAAAAACAGGGTCTTTCAAAATTTGCCAAAAAGAAATTCAAATAAATCAAGTTAACAAAGTGAACTGAATATTTTTCTTCTTTAGTGCATCAATTAGTCCCTGAGCTTGCTCCTTTCCTTGTGTTTCAAGACTTAATGTCACTCCTGCAGAACCTGCATTTATCTCCGAACTCAATCTGTCATGAACCACTTCTACAATATTTGCATTAGCTAAAGTGATTTCATCGACAATCTCTTTGAATGCTCCCGGTCTATCTGGTAGTAAAATGGATAATTTTAACAATCTTCCCATTGCTGCAAGTCCCTTGTCTACAATTTGACCTAACAGATACATGTCTACATTACCTCCTGCCAAAACTGCAACAACTTTTTTTCCTATGGCAGGTTTTTTTGATATCAGATAAGCTAAACTTGAAGCTCCGGCAGGTTCTACCACAAATTTCATTCTCTCCATTAATAGAAACATTGCTTTGGTAATTTCTACATCATCTACTAGGACTATTTCATCAATCAGTTCTTTGATTACTGAAAATGTCAATTGTCCCGGCACTTTGACTGAAATACCATCAGCTATGGTTCTATCCCCTCCACTTGCAGTAATCGATCCTTGTTTTACAGAATCATGCATTGCTGGAAATGATTTTGATTGAACGCCTATAACTTTGATTCGTGGGTTTTTTTCTTTTATTGCAATTAATACTCCAGCTGCCAGTCCACCACCGCCTATTGGAAGATAGATTTCATCTACATCTGGCAAGTCCTCTAAGATCTCAAGGCCAATTACTCCTTGAGCTGCTATTATTTGTGGATCATCAAAAGCATGTATCATAGTAGCTCCAGTTTCTTTTGCTATTTCTTTTGCTTTTGCTGAGGCCTCATCATAATTCACACCCTCTAAGAGAACTTTAGCTCCATAGCCTCTCGTTGCTGCCACTTTGGCAGGAGATGCATTTTTTGGCATTACAATTGTACAAGGTATTTTTTCAAGCGATGATGCAAATGCAACTCCTTGTGCATGGTTACCTGCAGATGCAGCTACAACTCCATGTTTTTTTTCTTCATTTGATAATGATTTAATTTTAAAATATGCTCCTCGAATTTTAAATGAACCAGTCTTTTGTCGAAATTCTGCTTTTAGGTAAATCTCAGAGCCCGTCAATTCACTAAATGTGGGTGAACTGATTAATGGTGTTTTTTTTATTTCATGGCCCCGTAATGAATTTGCTGCCAGTATATCGTCATATGATGGGTTCATTGGAAATGTTGCTAGTGATTTGACATATTTGACTTCTTCTATACAAAATTGGCATATTTAGTAAAATATCATGCGTAAAAGTTCAGTAATGTGTAAATAATTGAAAATTATATTTAATATTATATCCAGGAGCCGGAACTCCCCTTTGAGATAACATCTCATTTTCCGGTTTCTTGGTTTATTCTTGAATTACTTTTTCAAGTTCGGTTAAATGTTTTAGAATATTTTCTTTAGTTGAATCAGACATTTTTCTTGGATCAAATACTCCTTCACGGTTTCCATTTTTGATAAATTCCAAATCTATGCTTAACAGACATCCTTCTTCTCCACCCACTAATTTAGGATCATCTATCAGTACTGGAGATGTTTGGTACGTTTCAACTAAAAGAGAGTCAAGTTCAGAAAACAGTTTTGTCTTTTTTTCAGACAATTCTTGAAAATCTACACCTGCATCTTTTTGAATTTCTGCAAATACTTTTTCTCTAAATTCGTCATTTTCATAAAACACCTCAAACAGTTTTTGGTGATCAAAATCTTTGTAACCCATTTCTTTTAATTTGTTTAAAACAATTTGATCACTGTTATCTGAAAGTTGTTCTTGTTCATTTTTTGTCAAATCTACAATTTTAGATAATTCCTTTTGACAATCAATTACTCGCTGAACTGGCTTGTAGTACAATAATACATGAAATTGTAACGATAAATGACCTGATATCAGATAGTTCCCTTCTCTGATCTCAAATTTTGTAAAAATTCTTCTAACATCTTGATTGTTGGTAATTGAGACATCTTGCAATGACCATTCTTTTAAAGAATCATTTATTTTTTGAAAATAATCTGAAACTAATTTTGGATCAAATGTTTTTTGCTCAGTAATTGTTGAATCCCCCATCATGACTTTGACATCAATCATTTTTGTTAAATCGATCATCTTCGGAAGGTATGATTTTTGAATTGATTCATTTTTTTCATTTAACAACTGAATGAATTCATTAGAGGATCTTGAACCTAATCTCACAAAAAATAAGAAATAATTAACACTCCTTAAACCTTCATCATTAAATCTAAATAGATTGAAGGGGAATCATACGCATGAGTACATCCAATATCACATGTGAGCATTGTAACGAGATCATAGTAGAATACTTTCATGAGGGTTATAAGGGAAGAAGGGGCAAATGTATCAAATGTAGTGTGGATTTTCCATTAGATTGAGGAAATATTATGACTGAAGAGGAAATTGAAAATAAACAACAATCAGAAAAAAAGGATCAGAGCATCAATGTTGTAGATATGCTTCTTAGTAAAAATCAGAATGAAACTTTGGATTCTGAAACTATGATTTTAGAAACTCAAAAGCGTGTTTGGGCCGCTCTCAAAAAAGGCTATGAATACAGTGGGTTAATTGATGAATCAGATGAATTTCTAAGAAAAAATGTTTTTTCAAAATTAGATATGGTTGTACTCTATGTGGATTTGGTAGGTTCTACAACAATGACATTAGAAATGCCTGCAGAAAAAATTGCAATTATTGTTAGTTCATTTTCTCAAGAGATGGCCGCAGTGATTAGGCAACATCACGGATATGTTTTAAAATTTGTAGGTGATGCAGTTATAGGATATTTTGTTGGTGATGTAAGGCATGCAGCTGATGATGCTGTAAATTGTGCAAAGTCAATGATATCGGTCATACAAAAAGGAATTAACCCAATTTTAGACCAATATGATTATCCGGATTTGATGGTAAAGATTGGAGTTGATTTTGGTAAAAACATTGTTGTAAGATATGGTGCGGATGTAGAGCATTCCCATGTTGATTTAATGGGGCCTGCAATGAATATTGCTGCAAAAATTCAAAACATGGCAAAAACAAATCAAATTTTAATCGGCCATGACGTTTATCAAAGATTACACCCAATAACACAAAAAGACTTTTCGCTAATTGTGTGGAAAAAGGATGAATGGAAATATCGTTCTAGAATCACGGGTGAAATTTACAGAGTCTATGAATTTAAGGGATAATTCAGATTATTGATTACACAGTGAATTTGTCAGGACATTCTACATGTTCATAATGATGTTCTGTAAATTTTTCTTGAACCACGTAAATTACAATTTTATGTAGATCTTCTTCTTCAATATCTTTTTTACATTTGATACATGCTTTTTTCGAACTATCCATGTGTAATAGCGATCTAAAATGTGAATCTATAAGGATCTGCGATCAGCTCAATTTGAGCAAAAACGCCTGGGAATTAACTAAAGGGTATATCAAACGACTAAAGCAAGCCACAAATAGAGCAAATATTGTGATAAATTATGGATAATATGATTACAAATCACCTACGTGACTTGTATGGATTAAACCCAAACATACCACATTTGGCATTTCAATTTCCACGATTGCCACCAGGCATGTCAAATCCAATGTTCAAAACCAATGAAAATCCTATGAAAGCCCAATTCTTGAGAAATGCTGAAACAATTAATCAAAAATTACAAGGATTTCAACATCTGTATCAACAATATGCAGCAGGATTGGTAACTATGAATTCAACAGTAATTCCACCAGGACACCCTGCATATACCAGACAAAATTCCATAGAAACACTCCAAACTGAAAAGGATAAACTGATAAAAGAAAACTTGGAATTGAAGAAAAAATTACAAAAACAAACAAAACAAAACGAATAGTTCTAAAAATTGTAATTAGTCAATAGCCTTATTAATTTAGAAAAATAGTTCCATTATGGTCAAAACTCCTGCAGAAAAATGGAAAGATGCTGTAATTAAATATAGAAAACAGTGTCAGAAAATTTTAGAGATTTCTAGCAGTGTTAGATATGCAGGAATAGTGAATGCATATGGTAGAACTTTGACTGGGATGATTAAACCAAATCTTAAACCCCTTTTACAATCAGAAGATTTCAAAAATGAATTATTTATGATATCTACATTAATGTCATTGAGAAAAGATTCAGTCAGCACGATTGGAAAGTTAGAACATGTAGTGTTACAACATCAAAAAATTACAATTTTAGTTTTACAGAAAAATAATGTAACATACTATGTTTCTATAGAGCGAAAAGAAAAAGACTTAGAGAAGATTATCTCTTCAATTAAAAAGACAATCTAAGCTGGTGTAAATCCTTGATATCCGCCTGTTTGTTGATCCTTATCTTCAAAGATAGGTTCGAATAATGAAATAAGATAACCGTCAGGATCCAAAATTATTGCATTTTTTCCTGCATCTTTTTCAATTATATCACGATGAATTGTGACTCCTTTCTCTCTTAGTTCGTCAACTGCAGACTGTACATCGCCAACAAGAAATCCTATGGTAATTCCATTATCAATAGAATCACCAACATGTTGTGCTGTTAACGATGCTGGATGTAAACTCAATAAAGCACCAGAAGTACCCAAATCAACCCAAGATCTTCTCTGGTTTTTAATTGGAAGACCTATGATTTCATGGTAAAATTGTAGGGATTTATCAATGTCTTTTACTGCTAAAATTACATTTCCTACTTTTTTGATGTTCACAGATATACTAACCAGAAGTTCTTTAAATCCATTGCGTCATTGGTCTCTACCAGAAATAGACTAGAATAATATCGATAATTTAGAATCTGAAAAAAGAACAATCAGATAATTAAATCAACTTTCATAACCAACAGTCCTCATGCCCACACAAGGCTTTTTTCCTTTACTCCAACATTTGCATGAACAAGAAATAGCTTTTCCACTTTCCAAATCTTTAACGACTTTATGAAAAACTCCCTCTCTAATTTTTGATTCAATCGATATTGTTTCATATTTGTCATGTTCCATGAATTTACTACAAAAATTTTGAACTTAAGCGTATTGGAATTGATTGTTCTTAAATTATTATTTGAATTTTTTTTATTTTTAAATGTGGACTTGACGGGCCTTCGATTCCCATCTAGCCCACGAAGAACGGTATTTCTAAAGGGATAAAAATCATTTGAAGAGTTTAGAATCTGATCAAGTTTCTTGTTAAATATTGTATTTTTATTGGACTTCTACCATGGTTTCAGTTCTATCGACACCGCTGATTTTTTGAATTTGATTTGCCACTTCTTTGATTTCAATTAATTCTTTGACATCAATGAGGACAACTGCATCAAATTGTCCACTAGTTGGAAATGAATCTGTAACGAATGTGATTTTTTTCAATCTTGCTGCGATTAGTTTTTTTGGAGATTTGACCAAAATTATAGCCCTTACCATCCCATGTTTACCTCCACTTCAATTAGAGTTTCAGTCGTAACGATATCTTTGATTTTTTTAAAATCAATTACCATGTGATTAATTTCGTCGATATTTCCTTGTAAAAGTACACTAATGTCTGCTCTTCCTGCCACCACCATGATCTGCTTGATGATTTTTCTTTTTTTCTTTAGAATATCTACAACAGAATCTACCTTACCTGGTTTTACAGTAATCAAACATAATGCGCGCATGGTTAGTATAGGTCACCGGATCGGATAAAGATTCCTAGTCAGATGCTTCTTGAGAACGAGATTCTTCAAGATATGCCCGTCTTTCTTCATTGACTTTTTCTTGATCAATCACAATATCATCATCTACTATAACAATACCTCCATCTCCAGTTGATTCATCATCATATTTTTTAGATTTTACTTTTGATTTGGCGCTTTTAGCTTTTGTTGTTTTAGCTTTTGTTGTTTTAGCTTTTGTTGTTTTAGCTTTTGTTGCTGTTTTCTTTGCTATTTTTTTTTCAGCCATGAATCTCGAAAATCAAGAGGTGGGGTGGTTTTTAAAGATTATGCAGAATCAAATTTGTATGAAAATCTTAATCGATCAATTAGGCCATCTGAGTCAATAATTAACGCATGATTGACTTTATCCTTAATTGATCCCTAATACTCCCATTGGAGGTGAAAAGACATAGCAACATTAGCAGATTACCAAACAATAGGAAATAGTGCATCATTGGCAAAAATAGGTGATCAACCATTTACGATCACATTTGTAGAAGATTCAGATTATACCCAAGGTGAAATCATTACCAAAGGAGTAAAAATCACTACGAAGGAAATATTTGAAGTAGATGGAAATCCTTGCAATAAATTCCACACTACCCGTGTAGCAATAGTTAACAGATTCAAAAATGAGAAACTTCGCGAAGATGTTAACACTAAACAAATACCACTAGGCCCAGTAAAATGCATCTCAGAAAAATCAGCATCAGGTAAGAATTTCTTCAACCTAGTCGATGCATAGTATTAGATTGTGGAAAAGGTTTTCCACCTTCTCTTTATTTCTAAAGAAAAGGGAATAAAATGAAAACCAAAATTACTATGACAAATATCTACTTAACATTGTTGTAATTTTGAAAAATTACTAACTATGACATAATGGGATTTTTCAAATCAATCCTGCTGTAGGAATTAATGGTAAATCCACACAATGTATGGTTTTGAAAGTAAATTCAAAGACGAACATGAACTACGAAATTTAGGCATTAGTAAAATGGTGCCGAGGGCATGATTTGAACAAGCGACAGCCCGGTCTTCAGCCGAGTGCTCTCCCAGGCTGAGCTACCTCGGCACTTAAAAAAAATGATTATGTTGAGGAATTAAAGTTTGTCTTTTTAGATCTTCCAGGGTATATCTTCTCGATTATTTCGTTTATTGATTAAACGGCCCATTACAAAAAACAGATCAGATAATCGATTTAGATATTTGATACAATTTGAGTTAATTTCATCTTTTTCACTTAATAGGACAGTTTGGGATTCTGCCCGTCTGACTACTGTTCTCACATAATGCAATTGTGCTGCAGAGAGATCCCCTCCAGGTAAAATAAAATTAGTTAATGGGGGCAACTCTAATTCAAATTTATCAATATATTTTTCTAATTTTTCAATCATATCTAGAGATACCCTATTCTTCACATCGTTGAGATTGGGATTAGAAAGATCTGCACCAACCAAAAATAAATCATTTTGAATTTCAGTTAAAATTTTACCAACATCCTCATCAAGGGAATTGGTCAAAACAATCCCTAATGCTGCATTTGCCTCATCAACAGTTCCATAAGAAACAATTCTTGGGTGAGATTTTGCTATTCTGAAATTTCCCTGCAATCCAGTATTTCCGTCATCCCCCGTTTTTGTGTATATTTTCATTAACTTACTATTTTTGAAATAACTATTATGTGATTCGAAATGAATCAATATGAAAATTCATTAGTAGAAAACATCAGATATATCATAATATCATGATAATAGATTTTTTCAAAATCGCAGCTAATCTAAAGAGAGTAAAAAGACAGGGATGGATAGACAAGTTGTCAATTAGTAGCCCCGAATCAGTAGCTGATCATTCTTACTCCATGGCATTAATGGGCATGGTGTTATCTGATTTGGAAGACTATGATTCTGAAAAAATAATGAAAATGATTTTACTTCATGATTTGGCAGAATCCAAAATTGGTGATTATACTCCGGGGCAAATTGCACCTGAAAAGAAGAAAGAACTTGAAAATAATGCATTTTTTAAAATTTTAGAAAATTTACCATCTTCAATAAAATTACAGTATCAAAAAATTTGGCAGGAATATCAAGAAAACGATTCATCAGAATCAAAGATAGTACATCAAATAGATAGATTAGAAATGATTCTTCAAGCAAAAATATATGAAAAAGAGGGACATTCTAAAGACGACATATCATCATTCATTGAATCAGGAAAACAAGAGATCATCCATCCTAAACTAAAAGAATTATTTACAAAGATCATTGAAGATAACTAGAGAAATGTCTGATAAGGAAATGTCCAGTAAGGAAAAAGACGAATTAATTGACGCACAAAAACAAGTGATTGGGATCTTGTTTGAGGTGATTAAAAGATTGCAGGCAAACAATGATCTTGATGAAGAATACTTTCAGATGATTTCAAAAGAGCAGAAAAACCAAGTTCGCATTAAAGCGATTCAAGATGAAAGAACAGAGAACGCTAAAATTGTTGGCAGGTTATTAGAACAATTAGAAATCTAGTTCTAACAGCCGCAATCATCATCAGAGATAATTCTCAAATGTGCTGTTTGCTGATGTTTGTCTTGAACATAATTTGCAAGGTTTACTATCCTCACTCGCGGTTCTTTTGTTTTCCAATTTCCCTCATTTTCAAACCAAAATTCTATTTCATCAAGATCATAGCGTTCATTTTGCTCAACAAGACCTTTGAAGATTAGTTTTATTTCATCAATTTCGGATTCAGATAATTTTGATTTATCCTCAACCATTGTGGTGATTTCATTTAGTTTAATGATTACAGGATTTGTAAGAGGCATATCTTTTCTGACTCTCAGATTCTATAACAATCTTTAGAAGAATTGTTATAGGAACCAGATCATTTGGAATTTATGCAGTATTTTCAGGCTTTAAAATTAGGTCAAAAAAGAGTCGCTGCAGCACGAGAATATCTCAATACTTTAACAGATGGCAAAGCAATGCCTGCATTGGCACTGGTAGATACCAAAACTAATGTGTGGAACCCAGTTGGTGAGGAAAATTTGTACGCCTTTGTAGATGAATCCGCAGGTTTTGTGTTAACTGATAGTAGCGGGTATATTCTTGCATTAGTGGATAAAACAGGATCATCTAAAACCATAGTTCAAGGAGTCACAAAACAACAAAAAGAGATTCTAGAGAAAGCATTTCAAAATGACAATATCCCAAAATTTGAGGGTAAAGTAATCTTACCTGTATAGTCTCAAGAAAAAAACATAAGCTTTAGTTATGATATAATTTATGATAATAAAATGAGTAAATTTTCTCAAGAAATTGAGGTCGGAGGTCATTTGATTGATTCCTCGATTTTAACCAAGATTTTCGATAAAATCATGGACTTGCATGGGGAATTTCAGGTAGAAGAGATTGATATTGGAAAAAAGAAAGGAGATCAATCCTTTGCACGATTGCTAATTACAGGAAAAAATCAAAAACATTTAGATGAAATTTTAGAGACCGTTTATCGTTTAGGAGCAGTATCAAAGATTCAACAACAAATAGTATTAAAAAAATCACCAAAAAATTATGTAATGCCAGATAACTTTTACAGTACCACAAATAATCACACACATGTTTTCCACAAGGGCAAATGGATTCCTGTAGAAAATATGATGATGGACAAATGCATTGTAGTTAGGGCAAACAGAGCATTCTGTGTTCCAGTCAGAGATGTGAAAAAAGGAGACCAAGTAATTGTTGGAGAGAAAGGGATCAAAATTACACCACCAGAGCGTCCAAGAGAAGGAGTTAATGTTTTTGAATTTATGGGAAGTTCCAGTTCCAGTGAAAGACCAACTCAACACATTGCAAAAAAAGTTGCAGATGATATTTACGAGACCAAAAAGAAAGGGGGTAAAATTGTAATTGTTGGAGGTCCAGCAATTGTCCATACAGGAGCAGATGATGCAGTATCATATTTGATCAAATCAGGATACATTGATGGAGTCTTGGCAGGTAATGCCCTAGCAGTTCATGATATAGAATATGCCACTTTGGGAACATCACTTGGAATGAATGTTCATGATGCAACACTTGCATACCACGGACATAGAAATCACATGGATACAATTAACGCAGTTTTCAAAGCAGGCTCAATTGCAAATATGGTGAAAAGCAAAAAACTAACCAAGGGAATAATGTACGAATGTGTGAAAAACAAAGTTCCATTTGTTTTGGCAGGATCAATTAGAGATGATGGTCCATTGCCAGATGTAATTACAGATGTTGCAGAAGCTCAACGTGAATACAAAAAAGTTCTAAAAGATGCTAGCATGGTAATCATGATTTCTACAATGTTGCACTCTATTGCAACAGGAAACATGCTTCCAGCAAATGTCAAGGTGATAGTAGTGGATATCAGCCAACCAACAGTTACAAAATTAATGGATAGAGGCACATGGCAAGCCTTGGGAATTGTATCTGATGTAGGTGCATTTTTGCCAATGGTTGCAGCACAAATAAAGAAAAAGAAATAATCACGGAGATAATCTTGGATGGCGTAAAACAATGCCATCAGAACCTAGTTCAATTGGATGAATTTGTTCACTGTGTTTTATTCCACGCATTTTTGTAATCTGTATAGTTCGCTCCATCGAATCCTCTACTTGTTTATGGTATAGTTGAATAATTCCTGATGTAACAATCCATTCCAATGGTATTTCTTTATCTTCAGCATACTCTGAAAGAATCAGACTAGACACTCCAAAATTCTCCAAGGCCTGAATCATTCCTTGCAGTCCCTGTCTCATGTAAAATTTATCAGAATACTGCATTGCAAGAATTGTTACTGAATCAATTACTACTCTTTTTGCATCTATTCGTTTAACTCCACTTTTAATCAATTTTGTCAAATGCTCAAAAGGTAATTTCTCACCCCTATACAACGAATCATCTTTTCCAATTAATCCGTCTTCAATTTTGAATGGCCTTGCATCAATCATCAGAATTTTTTCCTCAGAGATCAAATTATCAAAGTCCCATCCAAAAGATTTACAGTCGTTTTTTATTTCCTCAAGATTTTGTGATAGTGTAATGTATACCCCTGGCTCATCAAAGTCTTGTGCCCCAGAGTATAGAAATTG
>JACNFR010000038.1:19767-32856 GCA_014384555.1 Candidatus Nitrosopumilus sp.
AGTATAGAAATTGTAACCGACAAAGATAGGATAAGTCAGGTTTTTTCAAATTTAATTAAAAATTCAATTGATTTTGTACCAAAAGAAATTGGAGTGATCACAATTGGAGCAAAAGACAAAGGAGATGAAGTAGAATTTCTAGTAAGAGATAATGGTTCAGGGATGTCCAAAGAGAATCAAAAAGAGATTTTTAAAAAATTCTACCAGATCGATACCTCAACTAGTCGAAAACGTAGTGGAAGTGGGTTAGGACTAGCAATTTGTAAAGGAATTGTAGAAGGATTAGGCGGAAAAATATGGGTTGAAAGTAAAGAAAATGTACAAACCACGTTCTTTTTCACAATTCCTAAAAAATAGAGTAACAAATTAGCAAAAAATGGAATTGTTAAAGAAATCAAAGATTGCATTTAACGATTACTCATAATAAAACTGGATGAATACTACGTTCACCTTAAATTCAAAATAAATAAATTTTATTTTATTGAACAAAAAGAGATACACTAGTTATTCTCTAATACTATTATTTTTAGTAGTATCAATTAATCCAGTATTTGGGGAAGTCACTAGTCTTCAAACAAATAATGAAACATTCATCATAGGAGACAAAATAAAATTTTCAGGTACAGTAGAAGAAGACTCTACAGGTTTAGTAACAATTGTGATTCGTGATCCTAACAATGAATTTGTACTATTAACTCAAGCAACAATAAACTATGATAATACTTTTGAAAAAAGTGTTGAAATAGAAAGTAAATTTAGTCAAAATGGAATTTATAATTCAACAGGATTTATTCTCAACATGACAAAAGGAATTACTTCTGAATTTAATGTATCATCTGATGTGAATAACTCTATTGCTGAACCAATATTGGAAGAAACAGAAAATGAAATAATCATTAGTCAACAAACCAACCCAGCAGAAACTAAAGAACCCGATGGATTAGAAGAAACAAGAATAATCAACAGAGATTTTGTTGATCCAAATAAAGACCCATCATATTATATTCAAAGATATTATTCTGAACCTGAATACAAGAGTTGGTTTGATAGGAATTATCCTGGCCAAACAATAGAAGAGACAGTTATGTATACAAATAATGTTGAAAAAATAAAATCTACCGTTCAAGATATTATTGGTAAAGAAATTCTCCCTCAAGCTCAGGCATCATCCATTGTCGAATCCACTCAAAAGGATGTAGATAATTCAGAAATTGCACAAACATCACTAGTTTTAGCAGGAATAGGAATATTGTTTGGAGCAGTATACGGGGTTAAAAGACAAGCAGATAGAAATTCAAGGCAGATTTCAATCAATAGAGACAGCATAAGAATTCCAAAAATCCTGTCCGATAAAAGATTCCAAATCTAAGAAATTTTCCAAAATAGATTAGCCAAAGGAGAAATTATTTTGCAGGAATATGAGAAATTAAAGTCAAAAATACACTAATCAAGGAACGGCTAGAGAATTCTTACCTTCAGCATCATACAACATGTCTTTCCTTAGTTTTCCAAAGAAATCAGCAATCATATCAATACCTGCAACCACTTTGGGGGCGTTCTTTTTTACAAATTCAATTTTTTCAGCATATGATTTGGGCTTGTTATCCAGATAATTTTGGTAAACCTTTGCCCCATCATAATCCACATATGCTATCCTTGCACTAAAATCAGTTCTTTCTAAAACAAGACTGTCTCCACCCACTATGGCAGTATGATATGGATGAACAATTAAGGATTCAGATAATTTTTGAGATGTAGTAATATGTGCTTTTTGTAAATCAGTTGCATATGCATTAAAATCAGCTAAAAGATAAAAAGTAGCATCAGGCTTTGTTACCTTTACTCCTTCAATTGAAGTAAGGGCATGAAAAGTGTACTCACCCATTATTTGATGAATGTTTCTTGTAACTTCAAAATATTCATCAATTTCTTTACTAATTTCAAATCCTGCAACAGCAGCATATTGAATTGGAGTTGAAACAGCAGTATATTCAGTAGCAAGAATTTTTTTAAATTGTGTTCTTAGATCAATTGCATGTTGTGGAAAAATTACATATCCTAACCTATAGCCTCCAGCAGCATGTGACTTTGATAAACCGTTTGTCACAAATGTTCCTTCAGGATATATTTTCCCCATACTAACAAATTTTGAAAAATCATATGTAGTAAGAGCATAAATTTCATCAGAAATTACTATGATGTTTTGTTCTTTGCAAACATCAGCAATTTCCTCCAATTCTAATCTGTCATATAATAATCCTGTAGGATTGTTAGGATTATTCAATATCAATATTTTTTGTCGGTCTTGTAATCTAAGTGCCAATTTTCGAAGATCATTGGGGGAGATTTTTTTATTAGCACGTGTTGGCAACATGTGATAATTTTTTTTAAGAAACCTGATTTGAGGAAGATAGCCAAGCCAGGCAGGAGTTGGCAAAATAACAGTTCCATGTAAAATTTCCAAAAGATTAAAGATCAGTTCTTTTGTTCCAGGACCGACATAGATTCTTTCAGGGGCAATATCCATCTCAAAATAATGTTTATTGTATTTAGAAATTGCACTTCGTAATTCAGGTATTCCCGGAACTGCAGCATATGCCCCCTTGTCCACATTTTTGACTAAAGCCTCTTGAATCAATTTAGGTACAGGAAAGGGAGATTGTCCAAATGCAAAGCCATAGAATCCAAAATTACATTCAGGATGAGGGCAATCTGAATGAAATTCTTGTAAAAACGTGTTTAATTTGAGATTCTCAGGCATTTCAATGTCTTCTACCTGCTGATCAACTACAAATTTCAACATCATACCTTACTATAATTCAAATTATAGATGTACTGTGAAATAGAAAATATCAAAAAGATTGATTTTATCAACCCAGTTTTTCGATTTCATCTAATATTTCTGGATTTTCAAGAGAAGATAAATCTCCTAAATCCATTCCAAGTAATTTTGATTTTAACAATCTACGCATAATTTTTCCTGTTCTAGTTTTTGGTAAATCAGTTAGCTGAAAAACATATTTTGGTCTTGCCAATTTTCCAATTTTTTCTGCAATATAGTTAGAGATTTCAAGTGTCGATAATTTCTCTGTCTTGTTATCAGATACAAAGAATACCACAATTGCTTCACCAGTCAAATCATCAGGTACTGCAATAGATGCAGCATCAGATATTTTTTTATGAGAAATAACGCAATGTTCTATTTCAGCTGTAGACATACGATGCCCTGAGACATTAATTACATCATCAGTTCGTCCACGCATATACCACAAGTTATCATCATCAACATAGACATAGTCTCCATGAAACCAAATATTTTCAAATCTAGACCAATAAGTTTCCATATACCTTTGATCATCATGTAACAACCCGCGAGTCATTGCAGGCCAAGGCGATTTTATTATCAAATAACCATTTTTCCCCCTGACGGATTTTTGATCATCATCAACTATATCTAAATTCATTCCAGGGACAGGAATTCCAACAGTAGAGGGTTTTAATTTCATCCCAGGGAAAACAGATAACAATGCACCGCCAATTTCAGTGCCACCCGATAAATTCATGATGGGAATTTTTTTATTTCCAACTTTTTCATATAGCCACCACCATGAATCTTCATCAAGAGGTTCACCAGTGGTAGGGATATTTTTGATTTTATCTAATGAAAATAATTTTAATGGCTCTATGTTATTTTTCTTGAATAATCTAACTGCAGTGGGAGATATTCCAAAAATTGTTGCATCATACCCTGACAACATTTTCCAAATTCTATCAGATGCTGGAAAATCTAATCCACCATCATAAATTACAGCAGATGCGCCCATAATCAAAAGACCATAGACATTCCATACCAAGCCAGTAATCCAACCAATATCTGCAGGCCAAAATAGAATATCCTGTGCCTGAGTATCTATCAAATAGGCTGCCTGATGACCTGCAAATACAGAAAATCCCCCATGAGTGTGGATCACACCTTTTGGTTTACCAGTGGTCCCCGAAGTATACAAAATAAACAAGGGATCTTCAGAATCTAAAATTTCAGTATTGCACATACTGTTTTGTTCAGATACAAGATTATCATAGAATATGATTTGTTCTGATTCAGAATATGCATCAATTCCTTTGTAAGGTATTACAATAGTTTTTTCTACAAATGTGTCTTTAACTGCAATTTCTACAGATTTTTTTTGAGAAACAGGTTTGCCTTTACGATGAAAGCCATCTGAAATTAGTAAAATTTTTGCATTGCAGTCTTTTAATCGTACATGTAATGATTCTGAACTATATCCAGAAAAAATCACAGTTTGAACAGCACCGATTTTTGCTGCAGCAAGAATAGACAGAATTGCCTCTTCGATCATTGGAAGATATATTGCAATTACATCTCCCTTTTTTACACCTAGAGATTTTAATCCATTTGCAAGTTTTGAAACTTTAGAATTTAATTCAGAATATGTAATCTTAGAAGTTTGTCCATCTTCAGATTCAAAATAATATGCAATTTTTCCAGGAGATAATTGATTAAATTTTTCAACAGAAGATTTGTAGATGTTGGTTTTGCCATTTACAAACCACTTTGACCATGCAATTCCTTTAGAATCATCTAAAACTTTTGTATATTGTTCATCCCAAACAATTCCAATGTCTTCATCTACAGATCTCCAATACCATTCTAAATCATTTTTAGCTTTTTTAGACAAATCATCTAATGAAGAAAGATTGTGTTTTTTCATAAAATTATAAATGTTGGATTCTTTGATTTGTTTTTCAGTTGGAATAAATTCAAAACTAGACAAGATTTAATTTTTTAAAACTTTGACAGAGTAAAAAGACTTTATCTTATGAAATATCAATTCCAAGTCGTCTAGCACATGCAATCGCTGCTTTTCCAGCATCTTCATCAATTCCAACATGGAGTAATTTATCAGTCCAACCAGTTTGTGTGCCCATTGTATTTTCACGATAGTATTCTCTCAAGATTGTGCCTATTTCGTCATCCAATCTACTCCTAGTGGCATCATTCATCCCTGCTTGTAAAATTGTGGCATCAGATGTAGCCAAAATTTTAATGAATTCGATATTTTCTAAGGATAAATCAGGCATTAGATTCCAATCTGCTTCTTTAGTAAATCTAATGTTAATGAAGGATCAGCTTTTCCTTTTGTTTTCTGCATTACTTTACCTACCAAATAATTGATGGTTTGAGGATTAGATTTTGCTTGCTCAACTGCTTGAGATTCTTCTGAAATTACCTGACTGATAATTCCAGATAATTCTGATTCATCAGATACATTTCCAAGGTCTAATTCTTCAATTACAGTTGCTAAATTTTTTCCAGTTTTTAAAATTTCATGTAATGCATTTTTAGAAGAATTTCTAGAGATTCTTCCAGATTGGATTGAGTCAGCCAACTCTTTCAAATGAGTAGATGTGAATTTTGAGGCTTCCCGTTTTTCTCTCGTATCAACCAATCCCATCAAATCAGTTGTGATGATATTTGCAACTTCTTTTGCATTTGATTCTGTATGAGATTCTTCAAATAAATCAGAATAGTATTTGTCAGAAGACAAAACATCAGCTACTTGTGCAGTAATATTGTATTTTGAAACATATCTTTCTTTTTTAGAACTGATGCTTTCAGGCATTTCAGAATTTAATTTCGTTTTAATTTCAGGATCAATTGTAACCCATGGGATATCACCTTCCAAGAAATAGCGATAATCTAATTCTTCTTCTTTGGAGCGAGATGAAACAGTAATCTTTCGTTTATCATCCCAATGTCGTGTTTCTTGTATAATTTCAATTTCACGAGAATGTAAGCTTTCTTGTCTTGTAATTTCAAAATGAACCGCTTTTTCTAAATCATGAAATGAACCAATATTTTTTATTTCAACTTTTTTTCCTCCTTTGATTGAAACGTTAGCATCAGCTCTCATGGCACCTTCTAAACTAGGATCTGCCACCCCAAGATTTGCCAAAATATCAGATAAAATATTTAGAAAATCTCGAACTTCTTTAGGCGTTTCAAAATCAGGCTCTGTAACAATTTCCACTAACGGGGTGCCTGCACGATTGTAATCTACAAGAGTTATTTGATTTTTAGAAGAACTTCCCTCATAGATTAATCTCCCAGGATCTTCTTCTAATTGAATTCTGGTAATGTTGATTTTTTTATCACCTACCATTACTGAGCCAGTTCCACCAACACTGGTATCTCCATAGATATTGAGTTGAGTAATCTGGAAGTTTTTTGGAGAATCAGGATAAAAGTAATTTTTACGGAAAAATGCAATTTTTTCAGGAGTTGAACAATTTAGAGCCATAGCAATTATTGTCGCTTTTTTGACTGCTTCCTGATTTAATCGAGGCAAACTTCCAGGTAGTCCCATACAAATAGGACAGATATTTTCATTGATTTCTAATCCTCTATAGTTTGCCTTACATGAACAAAATAATTTACTATTCAGATTTGTCAACTGACAGTGAATTTCCAAACCAATCATAGTCATAGTGAAACCTCGGGCAAACTAACAGTTTGCTCTAATGCATGTGCTGCTTGAAGTAGATGTTTATCTTGATATGAATTTGCCATTAATTGAATTCCAATCGGTAAACCGTTTGAATTTGCAAAAGGAATAGAGATTGCAGGTTTGCCAGTAAGATTTGCAGTAACTGTATTTATGTCAACTAAAAATAAAGATATAGGATCATCAATTTTTTCACCTAACTTGAATGGAAGAATAGGAACCGTTGGAGAAAGTAAAAGATCAAATTTTTTGAACGCTTCATTGATTTCTTTTGTTAGTTTACTCTTTACTTTTAATGCCTTTAAGAAGTATTTTCCAGCATGGCCTGCAGATGGAACAAATCCCCCTAGGATAATTCTTCTAGTTACCTCTGGACCAAAATTACGTCTGGCCTTTGAAATGTAGGAATTAAACTCATAACCTTCCAATGAGAAATCATATCCATATCTCAAGTTATCATATCTTGCTAAATTACTACCAGCTTCTGTGGCAGTAATTGTATAGTATGCTGCGACAGAATATTTCACCATATCAAGGGATATCTCCTCACAAATTGCACCCAAACTCTCAAGTTTTGAAATAGCATCTTTTGTTGCAGTTAGTACAGCAGGATCTATTCCATCACCCATCATTTCTTTAATTATTCCAATTTTTTTTCCTTCAATGCCAGAGTCTATCCCGGACAAATAATCTTCATTTTTGTTATCAATTGTAGTGTTATCATTAGGATCAATTCCAGAAATCATGTTTAACATAAAGGCAGAATCTTTTACGGTCCTAGTCAAAGGGCCAATTTGTTCAATACTGTTAGCATATGAAATTAAACCAAATCTACTAATCAATCCATAAGTTGGCTTGTATCCTACAGTAGAGCAAAAACTTGCAGGGTTTCTTACAGAACCTCCAGTATCAGAACCAAGTGATGCAATACACTCAAAGGCACTAACAGATACAGCACTACCACCAGATGAACCGCCTGGAACATAATCAGTGTTCCATGGATTTTTGCTAGGACCAAATGCACTAAACTCAGTAGTTAATCCCATTGCAAATTCATCCATGTTTACTTTTCCAATAAATATGGCATCTTGTTGTTTCAATTTTGTTATAACTGTAGCATCATATGGTGCAACAAAATTTTCAAGCATTTTTGATGCACATGTAGTTTTAGAATCTTTAATGCAAATGTTATCTTTAATTGAAATTGGCATTCCAAAACAATCACCGACTTTTTTACCAGATTTTACTTTTTTATCAATTTCTCTAGCTTGGGTAATCGCATCTTCATTTACGGACAAAAATGCATGTAATGCGTCATCAACGTTTTTAATTCTCTCCAAGGTTTTTGCAACAAAATCTTCTGCAGAGATATTTCCAGTTTTTACTTCTTGAACATAATCAAGAGCAGATATTTTCAGATTCATGAAGACATCTTTGGTGCTCGAACGTATGTTCCCTTATAGTGATTTAGTTTTTCAATCAATTTATCATCAAATGGAATGTATTCATCTTTTCTTAAATTTAAAATAGAAATTTCAGGCATTGAAATTTCTTCAGATTCGACTCCTGCAGAATCTAAAATGTCAAAATAATCAATCATGGAATGTACTTTTTCAACAAATTCCTTATGATCGTCAATATCTATTCTCATTAATTTTGAAACTTGCTCTATTTCTTCCTCAGTTACCATAATGCATCAAAAGGTCAATCTGTTTTATATTATTCTAACAAAATTCCTAAAAACGGAATATTTTGACCATAAGAAGTTCCAGAGCCAGGACAACTTCCACCAGAACACATCTTTCCAAACATCAGTATGGGGGATTGACTAATTCCTTTTTGAGCAGGAGTTTTTGATAAGCTATTATCACCAGGAGAATCTGCTGCAAAATACACACGAGATTCTTCTCCAGGTGCAATACCAAGATCAAAATTTGTGTATGCAGTAATTGATGGGGAAGGGGTATTTGGCACAGTTGCATCATCAGCAATATAAAATGGAATTTTTGAAGAACTTGCTATAGGTAATAACACCAAGGCTGCATCATCAGCAATATAGAATGTTTCAGTAGGATCATTATTTGTGACATTTATCCTCCATACAGTGTCAGTGTTTACATTCAAATTCCATCCAGATGACCAATCACTTGTTCCTTGTGCCCATTCAAGAGATGCATAATCCACTTGCAGTACACCGGCATTTTCTACAAGCAAAGAGTCATCATCAAGAATAACAATATTAACTTGTTCTGAAATGAAATTTCCTTGTTTTGCATCATTAACAGTAGCATTGAAAGTTACTGCATCTGAATCATCTCCAGTTACAGTGTAAACCCATTTGAAGAAAGCTGTGTCACCATGTGACAAACTTTCTTTTGATGATGGAGTTGGGCCTTCTTTGTATGTAGCAGTTGCAGTGCCAGTGACATCTGGAGGATCTTCTATCTGAGGAGTGACTAATTGTAAAACACTACCGCCAGTCACATTGTTAGTTACGCCAAACCAGATTGTTACATCTTGTCCTGTGAGAACCGATTTTGGAGTAGAAAATAAATTCATTTCAAGAGAATCGTTTTGAGGAGAGGTCAACTGAACATCAAACAGGTTGCCTCGTCCAGTTACCAATCTCAAGTTATATGACTCAGACTCTAATGCGTAAAGATCAATATTTTGACCCACATCGTGTAGTATTTGGCCTGGGGATGAGACTTCATTCAACGTAAAATTTTGTAGAGGCCACGAAGAATCAGTTACATTGTTAACCCATAATCTTGTAAAATTTATTGGGAGTTGACCTGTGTTTTTAATCGTAAGATCAAATTTCCCATCATTAATTTCCACATTAATAATTTCAATAGTTTCTTTTGATTTATCTATACTTTGAACTCCTTTGGTTATCACCTCATCATTGACTCGTTCAATCAGATTAATTGCGTATGTAAAATATCCTATTACAGAACTAAGAACTATAACAAGAAAGATCATTCCAATAACATTGCTTAGCCCTCTTCGTTTTTTAATCAAAGTACACCCAACAAAAATTCTAATGAGATAAAAAGTATTATGTGTGAATTTGTGTTTGTATGATGTTTCCTCTAGTGGTTGAAGCAGTTATATCAAGAACATCAAACAATTGGAAGGCCGAATCATCAATTACAACGGAAATGCTTCCATCAGACATTATCTGTCCCTTTGATAATGATTGAACTTTAGTGTATCCAGATTGTTTATCAGATATGGTAACTTTAGAAACATCTACTCCTAGATCACCTACATTTGTTATAACTACAATTATCGTTTCACATGGATCGGAATCACAATACACATATTCAAAAGTCATGGATTCGTTAATTTTGTTAAGATAATCATTAGCAGTGTCAGCCATTTCCATTTGTTGTGAATTCAATGAAGTTTGACTCCACACTACACCTGCACCCCCCATAATTGTAACTGCGGTCATCATAATTGCAGAAGTAATCACAGTGGCTAAAGCACGTCTTTTTCTTGCCTGCTTCAAATTCATATCTTATTCCCACAGTTGGGAAATATATCAAATAGTTTGTATTGCAAATAACATACAATCCCAATTTTGGTAATAGTAAACGAGCCTGATTGTTGAGCCTGAACATTCAGATTTAAGGATTAGATAGGATGTGAAGGTCAAAAAGTGTCTCTTTGAAAACAAACATGAGGTTATCTATTTCGCCAGAATAGAAATATCATGTCTAAAGAAATGAGCAATCACAGTATGAAAGATTTGGAACAATTAACTGACAAAATACTATTAAAAATAAAACAAGTGTCAGAAACAGCTTAAAGTTAAATAAATTAAAAATCTAAATTTGACAGATTATGGAGTCAATCTATCAACATCTCTCGGATAGAATGTTGTATCACGAATATTTTCAGTACCAGTTAATACCATAATTAATCGCTCAAGACCAATTCCACAGCCAGCGTGAGGTGGGACACCATAATCAAAAGCCCCAAGATGATATTCAAATGCATCAGTTTTCATTCCTTTGTTTTTCATTCGCTCAGCTAGCTCGTCGCGCTTTTCAATTCTTGTACTGCCAGAGGATAATTCTAAATCAGCATACATTAAATCAAATGATTCAGAAACCTTTGGATTGGATTTGCTATCTTTCACATAGAATGGTTTTGGTGCAAGGGGCCAATCAGTGATAAAGTAAAATCCATCAAGACCTATTTTCTTAAGATTTGAAGGGTACAAGTCATCACCCCATTCAGTTTTTGCACCAGCCTTTTGCATTTTATCAACTAGTTCATCATACGAATATCTTGGAATAGTTTCAGGAACTGTAATTTCAGGAAACTCTGAACCAGGATTGTCTTTCGTATAATCATTTACAGTTTGAATTGAAACCTTGATGATTTCTTCAATTCTATTCATCACATCATTATAATCAACAAATGCCTCTTCCAAATCAATTGAAATTGCTTCAGCCAAGTGGCGATTTGTTCTAGATGGTTCTGCTCTAAAAATAGGTGCAATCTCAAACACTTTTTCAAAACTCATTGTTAGTTGTTCTTTGTACAATTGGGGGCTCTGAGCTAGAAAGGCTTCTTTGTTATAGTAAAATATTGGAAACAGTGCAGCCCCACCTTCAGTGGCAGTTGCAATCATTTTAGGAGTGTTAATTTCAACGAAATTTTGATTGCTAAAATAATCTCTAATTGATTTTAAAACCAAACTTCTAGTTTTGAAAATATGTTGTAGTACATCACGTCTAAGATCAATTGGTCTTACCTCTAGTCTTGTATCAATATTTTTGACAGTTTTTACAGTAGGCTCAAAAGGCGGAATTTTTTCAACATTTGAGAAAACTCTTAGTTCAATTGGAATTATTTCAAATCCATTAGGTGCTTTTTCAGAGGCTTTCACATTACCTGTAACTGCAATAGAAGAATGTGCTTTTAATGAAGAGATTTTTTCGCGTATTTCATCAGGACAATCTCCTTTTTTTGCAACGATTGATAGATCACCATTTTTGTCACGAATCGTACCAAAACTAATATTCCCATGTCCGCGAATTGTCAAAACCCAACCCATTACGGTAACCTGAGTTCCATCCATTGATGAGTTTATTTCATTTGAATAGTGAGATCTTCGTAAAGTTCCCAATTCAGTTTCAATCATGATTTACATTATTCCTGATTTCATGGTGTAATTAATTTTTATCAAAAAAAGGGACAATTGTATTAATTTTCATAATGCTTATAGCCAGTAAAAATTCCACAAGAAAATAAGATGATGATCCTTTTGGCCCTAGTAATTGCAATGTTTGTCATTGTAGGAGTATACGTAGGATACCATGCACAATTAGCATTTGAGCAGGGACCTGCTGAAGAACACAATATTACGATAGAATTAGAAATTCTCAGTGAAAAATCAGGATTAGTACAAATTTTAGAAAATCCAGAACTTAGAAAAACAATCCTTTAGAAGTCATGTCACTTTCAGATAAAGAAAAAATTATTGCAATTATTTCAAACGGAATAGCAGTATTTTCATTATTGCAAGAAAGAGACGAATTGCCAAAAAATACAACAATGTATGATTTTGTTTTAAAGGTAATTCCAGAAAATATCAAATCAGAATTAAGTGTGGAATTAATAGATGAAGTATTTCAGTACGTAACTTCCGCACATAGTTCATAAAGTACAATATTTTATAATAAATAGTGACTTCAATAGCAACTTTAGGTTCACACTGTTCATTACAGGTACTAAAAGGAGCTAAAGATGAAGGTTTGAAAACAATTCTTGTATGCGAACAAAAACGTGAAAAATTATACAAAAGATTTCCATTTATTGATGAATTAATTATCGTAGATTCTTTCAAAGAAGTATTAGATCAAAAATGTCAATCAATCCTTGAAGAAAATAATGCTGTATTGATTCCTCATGGCACACTAGTAGCACAAATGAGTTCTGAAGAAATTGAATCTATCAAAACCCCTGTCTTTGGTAACAAATGGATTCTAAGATGGGAATCAGACAGAGAAATGAAAGAGAAACTTATGAGGGAAGCAAAACTGCCAATGCCAGAACCTGTTACAGAACCAAGTCAAATTGAGAAATTAGTAATTGTGAAAAGACAAGGAGCAGCAGGTGGAAAAGGTTACTTTATGGCAGCAAATGAAGAGGATTACAATAACAAAAGAAATCAATTGATTTCAGAAGGAATAATATCTAAAGATGAAACTCTATACATTCAAGAATATGCAGCAGGAGTTTTAGCTTATTTGACATTTTTCTATTCTCCATTAAAAGAAGAATTGGAATTTTTTGGAGTTGATCAAAGACACGAATCAGATATTGAAGGATTGGGAAGAATTCCAGCAGAACAACAAATGAAATCAAACAAAGTTCCATCATTCAATGTCATTGGTAACAGTCCTCTTGTTTTACGAGAATCATTATTAGATGAAGTATACAAAATGGGAGAAAATTTTGTAGAGGCTGCAAAGAGAATAGTTTCCCCAGGAATGAACGGTCCATTTTGTATTGAAGGAGTATATGACGAAAATGCAAAATT
>JACNFR010000016.1 GCA_014384555.1 Candidatus Nitrosopumilus sp.
ATATGTAGAGAACTTGTTTTGCTTCAAGTGTTTTTTTGATATGCTCTAGTCTTCCCAAATCGCCTTGTTTTAATTTCAATAATGCATTAACATCATCTAGAAGACTATTCACATTTTCTTCATCATTATATCGTATATGAAAGTATTATTTTGTTCAAACTCTAAATACTTGGGGGAGAAAAAAAATCATGGTATTATCAAATAAACAACATGAACAACAACAAGATAGAAGAATCAAAAAACTAGAAAATGACCTAAAGCAACAAAAGGCCACGATTAAAAAATTAGAAAAAAGAATCACATCATTAACAAATCGTAAAACACTAAAGAAAAAAACAAAATGAAACAACAAAATGATAGAATCAAAGAATTAGAGAGAGAATTAGAGGAAAATAAGGAACTCATTGAAGAGTTAGAGGGAGATGTAGACGCTGACGAAGGCGATGAATTTCGGTCTGGACATAGTTTCGGAAAATACATGATGGCAAAGGGAAAACAAGAAGAAATCCTAAATGAAATAAATAAAATAAAAAAAGAGCAGGGGTTGTAAGATGAAATCTGTAATAATTATTGCAATAACTATGATTGTGATTATTGGAATTTTTGGATTACTAGCCACAGAAATAATTGATTTAAGACCAATTGATTCAAAATCTGTGAGAGTATATGAAGATTTGAAACAAAGACAGAATGAATGGATTGCAGAAAATTGTCTAAACGAATCATGCAATGACGGAAAAACAATATCAGAAAAAATCAATGAGTTCATTGAAATTAATAAAAATTACTTTGATAGTAATGGATACAATATGTATGGATTTGATAAAAATGGATTGGACAAGCATGGTAGAACTGAATCCCAAGGAACAAAGATTAGCGATGCCTACAACCGATGTATTTCATCAACAATTATGCCAGAAAAATGCGAAAGTGAAGACGGTCAATTTTGTGTGAAGAATAATGAAAGTAGGGTGTATGAGCATTGCAATCAACAAAGTAGATTGATGAATGAACAATTTCGTCAAGAAAACAACCCTTAGATTCATAGAAACATTTTTAGCTGAATTTTACGTAATCTTGTCGGGAGAAAAATAACAATATGCTAAGCAAGAAAGAAAGAGAATACTTACAAGGCAATCTTAGTCCATCAAAAAACTATGAGCATAAACTCATCCACTCTATCAAAAAGAAACTAAAAACACTCTATGAAATAGATTATCCACTACTTTCTAGGCGGAGAAATAACTCAAGGCTTGGGAAGCTGACGTCATACCAGACTAAACTAACTCCGCCTAGAAGAAATTCATTGATTATGATTAAATATCTTAATTGGTAAACCAAGACATGGATGCAAGATGTCCTGAATGTGAAAAAGTTGCAATATTAGATGATGATATTACTAATGTGAAATGTCCTCATTGTAACTTTGAAGCAGATTACGAATCATATCTTGAAATTATGAAAGATCAAGCAATCAACATGTCCTCTGATTATATTCCTGATAGACCTGGAATTTAGTTACCAATAATTTCCTTTATCTGAACAATCTAAATGAGCTCCACAATTTGGACAAAACATATGACATGCTTGCATGTCTACCATCTTATTATCACATCTTGGACATCTGATCTCTTCAGCCATGCCTATCTTTTTTAATCCTGATTTAAAAATAATGTCCAAAGGTTAATTAGTCGTTCAACTTTTTTTTGCAATAATTGGCAAACTTCAAACTTACAATATCTGACATTAAAGGAAAGTCTCTTTCAAAGGAACTCAAAGATAGCGATGCTAATCCTTTGTTAGGATTACAATTAGGAAATGAAACAGATGCATCAATTGTAGGATTGACTGGAAAGTTAAAACTCACTGGAGGCAGTGACAAATCTGGTGTACCTATGAGAAATGATGTTCATGGTGCAGCAAGAAAAAAAGTTTTACTTTCAAGAGGTGTTGGTTTACAAGATGCAGAATCTGGACAAAGAAAAAGAAAATTAATGCGAGGAAATTCAATATCTGAAGAAATCTATCAAGTAAATTGTAAATTTGATGGAGAATTACCAGTTGAAGCTCCTGTTGAAGAAGCTACAGAAGAAAAAACTGAAGATAAAAAAGAGTAAGTTAACATATACCGATTCTACTTTTTAACTCATGCATTGGAGAGAAACTCTTCCTGATTGGTACATCAAAAAATATGGCTATCAACCATGTGTTAACATTGGTACTGCCGGTCATGTAGATCATGGAAAAACTACTCTAATTCAGGCTTTAACTGGTTCATGGACTAGTGTACATAGTCAAGAACTAAAACGTGGAATTACAATCCGTGTTGGCTATTCTGATGCTGCTTTTTACAAATGTAAAAAATGTGAAGAACCTTTAGGATATTCTACAACTCCAAAATGTAATAATTGTGGAAAAGAAAGTGAATTATCTAGAGTCGTTAGTTTTGTAGATAGTCCTGGACACGAAAGTCTTATGGCAAATATGCTTTCAGGTTCTGCATTAATGGATGGGGCTTTACTCTTAGTTGCAGCAAATGAAAAAGTTCCAAAACCACAAACAAAAGAACATCTTTTAGCTCTTCAAACTCTTGGAATTCAACAAATAGTTGTATTACAAAATAAAGTTGATTTACTTTCTTACAATGAAGCTCTTGCAAATTATCAAGAAATTACAAAATTTGTTAAAGGTACACATGCTGCAAAAGCCCCTGTAATTCCAATTTCTGCACAGTCTGGATTAAACATTGATGCATTAATTGGCGCTATCGAATCGACAATAAAAACTCCAGATAGAGATGAGAAAGCAGATACTGTAATGCATGTTCTACGTTCATTTGATGTAAACAAACCTGGAATAAAATTAAAGGATATCAAAGGTGGTGTAATTGGTGGAAGTCTTACTCAAGGTGTTTTCAATATTGGAGATGAAATTGAAATTAAACCTGGAATTTTAAATGAAAAGAAAAAGACATACGAACCATTACTTACTGAAATAACATCTTTAGGAACGGCTGCAGGAATAGTTGAATCAGTAAAACCTGGTGGTTTGGTTGCTATTGGAACAAAATTAGATCCTTCAATGACTCGAAGTGATTCCTTCATTGGTTCAGTAATAGGCAAACCTGGGACATTGCCTGAAAATTCCACTATTCTAAAATTAGAAGTGAATCTGTTTGATTCTGCAGTAGGAATTACTGAGGATATCAAAGTGCAACCAATTTCATCTGGCGAATTACTCAGATTAAACATAGGAACCGCTCCTGTGTTGGGCAAGGTTACAAAAATAAAATCAAAAACTGCTGAGATTGAACTTAGGAGACCTGCATGTATCTTTGTAGGTGGCAATGTTGCAATTAGTAGAAGAATTGCAGAAAGATGGCGACTTATTGGTGCAGGTATAGTTGGTTGAAGTAATCTGTGACACAAGTTTTTTAATTCATCTGGCTACAAACAGAATCAAAAATTTAGATAATTTAGATGTCGAAATTGGTCAAATCACTTTTGTTGTTCCTCAAGTTGTAATAAATGAATTATCTGTATTAGAAAAAAAACCAGAAAAAAAACAAGATATTCAATCAACTCGTAATTGCATCAAATCTTTTAAAATAATTCCCATACAAGGTTCATTTGCTGACAAGGAATTACTTGATTATGTCTCAAAAAATAGAGCCATTGTTGCTACTATGGATAGAGAATTAAAAAAACAGATTAAGATACTTGGAAGTTCTATTATGTCTATTCATAATGATAAGATTATTCTTGAAAATTAGGAAACTTTATTTTAAAATTAATTACTCAAAGAACTATGTCTAAATTTTCTATAACTAGCAATGATTTTAAAGAAGGTGAGGAAATTCCTAAAAAATTTGGTTATAAATTTGAAAATGAAAGTCCATCTATATTACTTCATAATGTTCCAGAAGATACTAAAATTATAGCACTTATCATGGATGATCCAGATGCAATGGCTGCAGTTGGAAAAGTTTGGGTTCATTGGTTAGTATTTGATGGAGATTCACAAAATTTTTCACAGGGAAATAGCTATACAAGTGGTAAAAATGATTTTGGTGAAATCGGTTATGGTGGGCCTGCTCCACCTAATGGAAAACATACATACATCTTCAAGGTATATGCTCTTGATACAGAACTAGATTTGAAAGAAGGTTATTCTAAACATGACTTAGAAAAAGCCATGAGTGGTCATATTATTGCTGAAGCAAAATTAACGGGAACTTTTGCTCCATAATTCATTATTTAGATAAAATAGAATCATTTTTTCTAAAAAGAGTAATAAACACAAGTAATCGATCAAAAACAAATGAATGCAAATTCTAGTTTAATTTCTATAGGAACTTTTGATTTAAAATTAAATCATCTTTTAATAATTGGTATTCTGTCATTATCTTTTTCAGTTTCATTTCTACTTCGTTCTCAACCAGCTGATTTTGGTTTTGAATTAAATGAGTTTGATCCTTTTTTTAATTATAGGGCAACCCAATACATTGTAGATAATGGAATAGGTGCATATTATGAATGGAATGACAGCCTAAGTTGGTATCCACACGGTAGAGATGTATCTTCAAATTCTCAAATTATGCTTCATCTTACAGCAGCTACAACTTATTGGATTTTTGGTGGTGGTATGGATCTTTATGATTTCACAATCCTCTTTCCGGTAATCTTTTCTTCATTATCTGCAATTGTAATTTTTGCTCTAGTTAGAGTTATCGGTGGTACAACTGCCGGATTATTTTCAGCTATGTTGTTTGCTGTTTCTATTCCATTAATAATTAGAAGTCCACTTGGATGGTTCAAATCAGAACCTTTGGGACTATTTTTTAGTCTCTTATTCGTCTATTTGTTATTAAGTGGAATAAATTCAAAAAATAAAAAAATTGCATTTATCAAACTTGTAGGATCAGGAATTTTTACAATATTTTCTATTTCAGCTTGGGGTGGTAATCAATTTTTTATCATTCCAATTGGAATTTTATTTTTAACATTACCTTTTTTGAGAACAGATCATAAATTCATTATGTGGGCTATTCCAGTTTACACAGTCACCACAATTTTAATTTCTTTTATGTTTGAAAGAGTGAATATATCTGGATTATGGGGAATATCATTAATATTTTCTACACTATTTTTAGTTTCTTGCATTTTTATCCAAAATAAAAGCTCAAAAAATAAGATAAGAAATGGTTTATTATTTTTACTTGCAATTTTAGTTATAACTTCTGTTGCTTTAATATTAAATTCTGAATTTTCATTTTTACCCTCTGCCAGTCATAGATATCTTAATGCTGTTAATCCATTTTTAACAACAACTGACCCATTAGTGGATTCAGTTTCTGAGCATGCAACAACAACATTAGCACAATCATTTTTGTTTCATTCCGTTTTAATGATTTTCTCAGGAATCGGAATTTGGTTAATAATCAAAAATGTTCAAACAAAAAACTCTAATTTCATAAATAATGATATGCTATCTTTTTCATTAATTTTAGGATTAGTTGGAGTTTACATCAGTTCAACATTTGTTAGATTGGAAGTTTTTGCTTCAATCACTGTTATTATTTTGGCATCTTTAGGTTTAACAGCATTAATAAAAGAATTCTTTAAAAATAATTCACAATCAAAAAAATCAGTTCATAAATTATTACAACTTCCATTTGTGACAGGAATAATTATTCTTTTGATAATTCCAATGATTTATCCTGCAGGCTCAGAACCCTCCTCAATTTCTCATATGCCCCCTACAATTCTGAATGGTGGTTCATCTTTTACAATTGCTACAAATGATTGGTTAGATGCATTAGATTGGATGAAAAATAATACTCCTAAAGATGCTGTAGTTGCATCTTGGTGGGATTATGGCTATTGGATTCAAACAATGGGCGAAAGAGCATCACTAGCAGATAATGCTACAGTTAGTACTGAAATAATTCAAAATATTGCAAAAATGTTACTTAGTAATCCTGACACTGCTTGGAATACTCTAAATGAAATGCAAGCCGATTACATATTGGTATTTGTAGCAGGTGAAAAATTGAATGTAACTACAGATGAATCATTTTATACTCTTCGTGGAGGTGGTGATGAATCTAAAAAACAATGGTTTATGAGAATTGCAGGTCATGATACTGCAAAGTATTTGCATTCAGATGGAAGTAGTGGAACTGATTATTTCTGGAATGAAACTTTACTTGCAAAAATGTTCCCATTCTCTGTAGCAGGTTATCTTAATCCAAATAATCCAAATCAACAATCTCAAACTTATGTTCCTGGAATGCTTGCTATATATCAGAAAGATATCAAATTTACTTCAGATGGTAATGGCCCATTAAGATTAGTTTATGCATCATCTAGTTTTACTGAAGAAAAAATTGGACCAATGCTTGGTGTCTTTATTTATGAAGTAAACAAAGATTACAAACCTATACCTTAAGAATATCTTTCAGCTAACCTGTATCTCATGTATTTATCATCAGGTGAAAATTTAGCAGGATGTACTGAAATAGTTTCTTCTCCACACTTTGGACATTTTTCTTTTAATGTATAGTGATGACACTTTGAACATTTTCTTAGTAAAAATCTCATTTTAATTCTCTCTGGTTTTCTTTGAA
>JACNFR010000015.1 GCA_014384555.1 Candidatus Nitrosopumilus sp.
AAAGTAGAAATTTTAGGATGGAAATCTGCAAAAGAAGCCAAAGTTGTAATCATAGAATCAATAAAAAGATACAAAGATACTTTGAAAAAATATTAAGATGCCTAAAGAATGCGAGCATTTCATTCAAGAGAGAAACGTATCTCAAAATACAAAAAATTGTGAAGAATGTGAAAAAGAACATCTCCCAGTGGTCGCACTTAGAATGTGTTTGGCATGTGGACATGTAGGTTGTTGTGATTCATCCATAGGAAAACATGCAACAAAACACTTTGAAGAAACAGGACACCCAATAATGCAAGCAGTTCCAGAAAAGATCTGGAAGTGGTGTTATATTCATGAAGAATATTATTAATCAAAATAACTTTGGATTTTAAATAATGAAATATTTTTGATGATTTTAATCGTAAACCATCAAGTCTTTTTCTTCAAGCAATGCATGAATTTGGTTAACAGAGCGATGAACATCTTTTTCAAGTTTTGCTCCAACACATACCAGTTTACCTGATGCAAATATGAGAATTACAGTTTTTGGATCAAGCATTCTATGAATCAATCCAGGGAATTGTTCTGGCTCATACATACTTCTAGGAAGTGTTCTAGCAGCTTGTTCTAGGTTGACTTTACCTCCAAGATTAATAGAAGATACAATATTCTGTATTGATACGATAGGATCATTTTTGATTTTGATTTTACCTTTTCTCAATATTTTGACTACTTCAAATACAGCAGTTTCTGCCAATTCTTGTGATTTTGCACCTGTACATACCATCTTACCAGAACCAAAAAGCAGTGTTGCAGTTTTAGGATTTTTCAGTCTGAAAACAGCACCAGGAAATTGTTCCGGATGATATTCAACTGCAGGGAATTTTTTAGTGATATCTACCAAATCTAACTTTTGTTCAATTGTTGCAGAAGCTACAACATTAACAATTGCAATTATAGGTTTTGTCTGAGTCATTTTCTTATTTTCCTCCCAGGGTATCCATATTTTGATCTAATCTCAAGCCTTTGTATCTATTTCTAATTGTCACTTCAGTGACATTTGCGGCCTCTGCAATATCTCGTTGAGTTTTATCTTCGCCATTTTTGACACATGACAAGTATAATGCTGCTGCAGCTAATCCCATAGGATCCTTACCAGCTGATTCCTCATGTGCTTGTGCATCTTTGAGTACTTTAACTGCAAAGCGTTTTGTTTTTTCAGTAATTCCAATAGAGCTTGCAATTCTTGCAACACATTGAACAGGATCAACAACAGGCATTTTTAATTCCAATTCTTGATGTAAAATTCTATAACATCTTGAAATATCTTTTTTCTTAATATTTCCTGCATCTGAAACATCTTTTAGTGTTCTAGGTGTTTCAGTATCTCTACATGCAGCATAGAGAGATGCTGCAATTAATGCAGATATCGAACGACCTTTCACAAGACCTTTTTCTAATGCTTTTCTGTAAATGTATGATGCTTTTTCAATAACTGCATCAGATAATGAAAGTTTGTCTTTTAATGTAGATAATTCACTTAAGGCTTGTCTGAGATTTTTATCTGAAGAAGCATTTACTTTACTTCTACTATCCCAAGTTCGTAATCTCTCAATAGTACTTTTCATTGTAGATGTGAGAGGTTTTCCAGAAGAGTCTTTGTTCATAGGACTGATAATTGTTGCCAGTCCTCGGTCATGCATTGCAAGTGATGTAGGAGCTCCAGTTCTTGTCGGATCTGCACCTCCTTCTTTTGAAAATGATCTCCATTCAGGTCCAGAATCTTGTAATGTTTCAGTTATAACATAACCACATTTTCCACAGAATCTTTCGCCGGTTACATTATCAGTCAGCATGGAATTTTTTCCACAACGACCACATGTCGAATCAGCGTTAATAATTTCTAAAACCATGAAGATTACTTCTTTTATGCTATCTATTTCCTATATAAACGACTTTTTTTGGGATTTTTAATGTAATAATCCAGACTAGATTTTAGGAACAAAATCTTTGAAAATTAGAGATTGTAGCAAAATTCCTTAAAAAATGCAAAAAACAAGAGTTTTTAAAAAAATATGGATGAAATACGTATTCATTTTTTAATAGTTACAAAACAGCAAATTCAGATGTCATCATATCAATTAGGTAAATGGGATCTCACAGAATTAGTAAAAAATCCAAAAAGTTCTGCATTTCAAAATCAGATTAAAGAATTAGAAAATCAAGCAAAAAAGTTTGAAAAAATTAAATCCAAATTAAATCCAAAAATGTCCTCTAAACAGTTTATGAATATTCTTCATCAAGTTGAAGAAATTTCTGAAAATATGAGTAAAATTGGAGGTTATGCATCACTGTCTTATTCTTCAGACACACAGTCAGATGAAGCAACATCCCTAATGACAAAGATGTCAAAACTTGGTGCCGAAATATCAAATAAAATTTTGTTTTTTGATTTATGGTGGAAGACACAAGTTGATGAAAAAAATGCAAAAAGACTCATGAAAGATGCTGGTGAAATTACAGAGTATCTTTCACATAAGAGATTATTTGCAAAATATGCACTAAGTGAACCAGAAGAACGAATCATAAACACATTGGATGTAACAGGAATATCAGCACTTGTCAAACTATATGACAAGATTACAAATTCTTTTGAGTATAAAATGAAAGTTGGAAATAAATCCAAAGTGATGACAAGAGAAGAACTAACAAATTATGTTAGAAGTACAAATCCAAAGATCAGAGAAACGGCATACAAAACAATTCTTTCAAAATATTCTGAAAATAAAGGAGTTGTAGGAGAGATATACCAAAATATTGTTCAAAATTGGAAAGACGAAGGTATCGATATTCGAGGATACAAATCACCAATATCAATGAGAAACATTGGGAACGATATAGATGATAAAACCATAGAGTCACTACTTGCAGTTTGTAAAAAAAACTCACCGGTTTTTCAGAAATTTTTTGTTCAGAAAGCAAAGATGCTGAATATGAAAAAATTACGAAGGTATGATTTGTATGCCCCAGCTGCTGCCAATATCAAAGAAAAAAGTTATTCATACGATAAATCAGTAAAACTGGTTTTTGAATCACTTGGGAAATTTAGTAGTACATTAGAAGAATATGCCAGAAAAGTATTCAATGAAAACCATATTGATTCAGATGTAAGACAAGGAAAAAGGGACGGAGCCTTTTGTAGTACCCTCACACCAAAAATCACACCTTATGTGCTAGTAAATTTCACTGGAAAATCCAGAGACGTATTTACTCTAGCTCATGAACTAGGTCATGCTGTGCATAGCCAAGCAGCACAAGATAGATCAATTCTTGTTCAAGACGCCCCACTACCTTTAGCAGAAACTGCATCAACTTTTTCAGAATTGTTATTGTATGATAATTTATCCGATAAAATTTCAGATAATGAAAAAAAGGCAATGTTATCAGAAAAAATTGATGATCTATATGCAACAATTCTAAGACAATCATTTTTTACTATTTTTGAAGTTGATGCCCACAAACAGATAGGAGAGGGGACTACAATAGATGAGATATCAAAAACATATTTGAATAATCTCAAAGTCCAATTTGGAAACTCAGTAAGTTTATCGGACGATTTTGCAATCGAGTGGAGTTGTATTCCTCATTTTTATCACACACCATTTTACTGCTATGCATATTCTTTTGGTAATTTACTTGCTTTGTCTTTGTTTCAAAGATACAAAAAAGAAGGTAAAGATTTTGTTCCAGCATACATTAGCATTCTTGCAGCAGGAGGTTCTAAGAAACCAGAAAAACTGCTCTCAGAATATGGATTCGACATAACCAGTCCAAAGTTCTGGCAAGAAGGATTTGATTATGTCAAAGAGCAAGTAAAGACCCTTTCATCATTAAACTAGATTTTAGAATAAATGGGGCCGACAGTCCAACGCATGGACTGCCGGCTTGTTCCCCGAACGGTTTGAATTCGATGTCAATTCCAAGACAAGGATTATCTGATTTAAACCTTTGAAATTATTTCAAGTCTAGTTTTTTGGGTTTTATCTTTCTAATAGTACCTATCAAAATTCCAATAGTAATCCCTAACTGATATAGGAAATACAACAAGACCTCAAAAGTACTAGGAGTAAGATCAGTGAATCTACTCACAGCAGTCAATATCAATAAGAGTGCACTGAAAAAGAAAACAAATCCTTTTGTCATTCCAGTAAGATTTGTAAATTTCAACACAACAAAACTCATGACAGTTACTGAAATTGCCAATACAGTAAGAAATCCCGTATTCATTCCAAAAATTAAGAAAAGTGCAGATATGACTTCTCCAGGACTATTTGCAGACAAATTGGATAAACTGATTTTTTCAGGAGAAGCAAAACGTGGAACACTTAGAATTGCATTTATTAGAAATAAAACAAACATAGTGAAAGATACAGTTTTGACACGGTTTTGTAAACGCGGAAATCTTACCAAAATTGCCCTACCAAGAATTATTCCTTGGAATAATCCAATACCAAATGCACCTAAAACCGCAATTAGCTGAATTACAGGATTAAGAAAAAGATCTACAAAAACTGGAAGCAATGCCATGCTATCTTGATAATTGTATTGATGGGAATATTAGTTACTAGATAATCATTTTTTACTAAAAATAAAAAAATAAACTAATCAAAGAACCAAATATGAATAAAATAAGAGTAAATTTAATAATTTCATCCTTAGAAAACAACCGATGCACAAAAAGATAATTTTCTTGGCAATGATTGTACTGATTAGCGTTTCAGCAAATTATGCATATTCTCAAGAAATGAACCTAGCAACATTTCAAGAAACAGCACAAATTATCATAGATAAGAGAATAACACAAAATGTAACATCGTCAATTACATTACAAAGCACCAGCATTCAAGAAATAAAAATTCCAGTTGAAGTGGAACAGAGAATTAGAGAAAATGGGAATATTTCAGCAGTAATAATAACAAATCAAGATAAATGTATTCTAGGAGTAACGGATGAATCATGTATTTTGATAAATGTCAAGAGAAATCCAGCAGATACAAACTTTCTAACTATTCAAAATTCAACATTAAAAATATCAAACCAATTCATTGATGAAATAAATGAGATATTTGATACAAATGCAAAACTACATTCTACATTTATTCAGCCTAGCGATGAAACAAATATCGCATTACAAACATCAGGAGTGATTTCAGGTAAAGGGACTATTTCAGCAGTATACACAATGCCTATGGAAGACACTGCTTCAATGTATGAAAAAATATCAGCTATTCTAATTCCAAAAACAATCAGAGATTCAGGAGGATTTTATGATACTGCAAGAAATCTTTCAGAGGAAGAAAATGCAAAAATGACATTTTCCATAATACCATCAGGCAGTAAATCATTACTACAACTAAGAGTATCATCTACCTATTCAGGAGTAGCTCCAAGTATTGATGAAATCAATCCATTAGAATTTTTAAAAACAGATGAATTAAAAAGATCAGAATATTTTTCCACAGGATTTTATCCTCTAAACTCTATTGTGCAAGTAGCAATACTATCTTCTGAAAATACCAACATTTCAGATGTCCGGGCAGATATAATTCCTACACAGGTAATAGACAATGAAAAAATTCCTACAGATATTTCAAAAAATGGATGGGTTTTTGATCCTGTAGAAGGACAAACAATTCAAGGAAAATACATTTTTGGTAAAGAGACATCAGTGAATAGCGAAGAATTAAGATTTTCACTCGGAGGAGATAATCTTAGAGCGGAAAAACAAGAATTTGATGAATCAATTATAGTCGTCATCATAATAACAATTGTCGCAATCGCAGCTGCAATGTTTTATCTTAAAGGATACAAAAAATAATTACAGTAACAGAACAGCAGCTGCAAAAACAGTTGTCCATTTTCCATCTTTGTCGCCTTTAGTAGCAGAAGTGATATTATGAGTTTTGTAAATCTCTCCTGAAATTGACCATTGTTGTCTTTTCTCATTCCATGCTTTATCAGCATCAAAAGGAATTCCTAGAGAAGATGCAAGCATTTGTGCTGCAATATCCTCAGCATAATCACCAGCTTGAATTTCATTTTGTCCAAAAGCTTCGTACTCAGAAAGATATCCATATCTTGCTTTATCTTTTGGTTGAGCAAGACCTACAGATGCAGAACATACTCGATGAGGCTCATTTGTTTGATTTTTAGAATAAATAGTAAACAGAATTTGCCCAGGGGAAATTTTTTTCAAACCCTCTTTTCTAGAAATCAGTTTTGCTTTTGGAGGAAA
>JACNFR010000014.1 GCA_014384555.1 Candidatus Nitrosopumilus sp.
TCAGTTGCATGATCTAAAAATTTGTAACTCAATTGAAAATTTGTAATTTTTCTGATTATTAATTTAGATGGTCTTACTTTGCCTTTTCATCTAGTTCTATAATTCCAAACATGTTACCTTCAGTGTCTGTACACTGTGCAAACCATCCTACTTTGGGAATTCCCATCTTGGGTATAATTAAATGTCCTCCATTCTCAGTAATTTTCTTTGCAAATTCATCCAATGATGGAACATTGATTGTATTTGATATTCCAATCTGTCCTGGAATTCTCTTTGACATACCGCCATCAATTCCGGGTTTCTCTTTTCCAGTCTTTGCTATCCAGTAATCCATTGGTCCGTCCCATTTCTCAAATTTCCAATCAAAGACCTCGCTGTAGAACTTTTGTGCTCTTCCTGGATTATCCACTGGAATATCAAAGTGAGAAATTCTTGGCATGTGTTTTTGAATAAACTAAATTATTTAAAATGAGCTTTGATTTTTTTATAATTCCACTATTTTAAAATTAGAATACCACATTGCTATTTTATGAAAGCAACATGTTTTAATGGAAAAACCATGAACTATGATGAGAATTATCCTGATCCAAAACCAGGAGAGGCATTAGTTCGAGTCAATTTGGCTGGAATTTGTGGAACTGACTTGGAAATTCTAGATGGCTACATGGCATATGAGGGCGTTTTAGGTCACGAGTTTGTAGGAACTGTAGAAAAATCTGAAAATTCTGATTTGATTGGAAAACGTGTTGTAGGTGAGATTAATGCTGGATGTGGAGAATGTGAACCCTGCCAAAAAGGAATGGCCAGACACTGTCCTAACAGAACAGTTCTTGGAATTTTAAAACGGGATGGAGCATTTGCAGAATATCTTTCACTACCTGAAAAGAATCTACATATGATCCCTGATAGTATTACTGATGAGCAAGCAGTCTTTGTTGAACCACTAGCTGCTGCATTTGAGATAAAAGAGCAAATAAAATTACAACCTGAATGGAGTGTTGCAGTCGTTGGTGATGGAAGACTTGCTCAACTAATAACTCAAGTTTTAAAATTAACATGTCCTAATCTTACATGTTTTGGCAAACACAAAAGCAAACTTGCAAGTTTGATAAACATTGGTGTAAAAATAAAAATTGGAATTGAAAAGTCTGATGAACAATCCTTTGACTTGGTAGTAGAAGCAACTGGAAGCAATTCTGGATTTGCAGACACTATGAAATTGATCAAACCTCGTGGAACTGTAATTCTAAAATCAACTATTGCATCAAGGGAAAACCTTGACTTGACTCCAACTGTAGTAAATGAGATAACTTTGGTTGGCTCTCGCTGTGGATTATTCAAACCTGCAATTGATGCACTTGCAACTGGAATGGTTTCAGTTGATTCCATGATTGATTCAACTTTTCCCTTGGAAAAATTCTTTGAAGCGATTGAGCATGCAAAAAAACCAGATACTCTGAAAGTTTTTCTAAAGCCCTGAATTTTGCATAAAATATGACTAGTATGTCGTAGTTTTTACTCGTAAGGTAATTTAGTAAGATTCCATTGCCAGAAGCAAATGGAACCCTTTGATTCTTTTCTGGTTTGGATTACAGATTTTTTGGGAGGGCATCTCTATGAGGGAATATTCCTAGCAGCCTTACTTGAGACTATAGTTCCACCAATTCCTACACTGGCAATATTCCCAACTGCCGGATTTCTAGCCTCACAACAGGGTATAACCTTACTTGGATTAGTCCCTATGATTCTTCTTGGAGCACTTGGTGCAACCATTGGAACATCTACACTCTATCTTATTGCATTAAAACTTGGACGCGTTGTCTTACTTCGATATTTGAGATTTGTCAAAGTAAATGACAAAAAACTAGAACGAGTTGAAGTCTGGTTTGAAAAATATGGTGACAAGGCAGTCTTCTTGGGAAGAATGGTTCCAGTGATGAGGGAGATGATTTCAATTCCTGCTGGATTGTTAAAAATGAGAATTCCAAAATTTGTTTTGTACACATTTGGAGGTTCATGTGTTTGGGCTACAGGAACTATTTTGTCTGGATATTATTTTGGTACAGCAATAGGTCTTAGCACTAGCACAATAACACCGTTGCCTTAAATATTGAAAACGAAATACTCTATGTAGCATCCTTTTTGTTTGGCTGGATGATGGCAGGGATTCTTCATTACTCCCCTAGTAGTTGAAGAGTTTCTGTCTTTTTTTAAAAGTTTCCTAACGTCTTTTGTTTTTTTTCTTCCCAAATTAATTCCCGCATTCCAAGCTGCATTCGCAAAGAGTTTACAGTTGCAGGACCAAACCCTTCAAAGTGATTGTTTGCCATTACCATTGCAAGTGGAATGTCTTTAATCTCTTGAAGTTTTTTTGCCCAGTTCGAAATTAATTCTTCTTTGCTCTTTGAAACTTTACCAAACTCTGAATCTGCAATGGAACGATCCCCAATCAATCTAACATAAAGATAGTTTGATGTAATTGACATTGGATTGTTCACTCCTACAACTTCATTCCAAACAAGGCAGTGTTTATTTTGTTTCAGATATGCAATTGCATCCTCTGTAAACCATGATTCATGTCGTCCTTCTATTGGATATAGAAAATCTTCAGGTAACAAATCAAAGAGCTCCTCCAATCTTGGCTTTGCCTCTTCAAATGACAGCGATGGTGGTAATTGTAAAACTAGTGCTGAGACCTTTTCATGAATTGGTGACAATGATGCCAAAAATGAGAAAACCTCTGAATTTACCCTCTCTAGCCTCTTTTCATGCGTAATTATTGATGGAAATTTGGCTGTAAATCTGAAATGTCTAGGGGTATCTGCATTCCATCTTCTTACAATCTCTTGTGCAGGAATTCTGTAAAATGTTGAATTGATTTCTGTAATCTCAAAGAGCTGGGAATAATATTTGAGCCACTCTGAACTCTTTAAATTTTTAGGATAAAATGTACCGGACCATCCTTGATAGCTCCAACCAGTACAACCAATCTTGATGTTCATTATATCATGTGAATAATCTCTAGTTAAAAATTTGAAAGCTGACTATCGCGGAATAACCTTTACGCAGCCCTGCAGTATGCTCAGACCGGTAAACAATCACCATCGTTCAGACAATAGGAAATTGTGTCAGCTTTCTGGTATAATATAGGCAGTTATGGAATAAAAGCTTGATCCTGAATATCAACTGGTGCTAATTTTCTGCGATCAGAATTATATTTTGATAAATCCATTATTTATCATCCACTGAATGCTTTTGAAAAATTCATCGTCAGATAGTAACCCTTGACTCCACCATCCTGCATTCTTTCTCAACCATGATGGCAAGTTTGGTTCAGGGTCTCCTTCAGATTGTGTTCCTTCATTGATTGTGATGATTTCTTTTTTGATTAGATACTCTAGACCTGCTGCAAAGTCAGTATCTGAAATTTGTGTTAGTGACCACCACTTTGCATTCTTTCTTACCCAATCTGGAATTTTTGATAGTGTCTCAACAAAATGTTTACCATCATCCGTTCTACATTGTCTTGGATGCGATTCCATTGCAGGGAATCCTGCTTCAATACATTCTGTGAAACTATCAATTGTGTCTAGTGGAACTATTCTGAGAATTCTATCATCGTTGTTTTGCGGAGATCCTCGTCCGTCATGATTGCTTGTAAGAATATACAAAAATCCATCAGGCCCTGTCTGCACATCTCGCAATCGTCCAAACTCGTCTTGGAAAAGTTTTTCATCAGATAGTATGGCATTATTTTCCAAATCAAAATCAATTACATGCAGATGACTACCTCTTAATGTTGCAACAAAATATTTTCCATTCCAGTCTGGGAATTCTGCCCCATAGTAAAATTCAGCACCTGATGGTGCCCATGTGTCATCACCTGTTTGTAAGATTGGATTTTGTAATCCTTCCCTAGTTTCATCGCCTATAATGTCAGGCCACCCATAATTTGAGCCTGGAGTGATGACATTAACCTCGTCTCTTGCTACTCCTCTCCATCCAGATGGACCGTGCTCTGTTGCAACTAGATTCCCTGAATCATCCCAGTCAATTCCTTGGGGATTTCTGTGACCTATTGAGAAAATAGCAGAATTAGAAAATGGATTGTCTTGAGGAATTGTTCCATCTGAATTAATTCTTAGAATTTTTCCACCCAATGAATTCATGTCTTGGGCCAAGTCTGGATTTGCAGCTTCACCTGTTGTGACGTAGAGTTTCCCATCCGGACCAAACTGGATTCTTCCGCCATCATGAAATGGTCCTCCGGGAATTCCATCCAGTAATACTTTGTCTTCAGTTAATGTTAGATTGTCTAGATGATACCTTACTAGCTTGTTTGTAGTTGATAGAAATTCATTGTAAGTGTAATAGATGTAGATGTAATTGTTTTCTGAATACTTTGGATCAACTGCAACTCCTAGCATTCCACCTTCTACTCCTCCAACCCCAAGTGATAGTAATGGTTCCTCCAAGAGTTCTCCATCTTGGATTACTCTAAGATGTCCTTCTCTTTCAGAAAATAACGCTGTACCATCTGGCAACCAGTCAATACTCCAAGGAATTCTTAGATTCTCAGCTACTGTCTCTACATTAACACCATACTCTGGATATTCTTGAGCATATGCTGCAGGAATTACTAGAAGTAACAGTAGTAAAATGCTAATCTCTTTCAATACGATCACTTGCTTGCTTTTGCAATTAAGGCTAACTGATTAAATAAAAAATTGGAACTTAAGACCAGCAACGGTTAGTTGTTTGGTGAGATCTCAAACTGAATAGTATAATGTAAATTTTGTATATAGGGATACTGATGATTTCTACTTCTAGTATTGAAGACAGAGTTTAGGATATTCAAAAGCCAATCAGGCCAGTTTTCCAACCTAATCATGGTTTTTTTGTAATAGTAGGTAAGAGAATTGCCTGTATAGTAATTTTAAAAATTACAAAATCTGAAATATTATTTTACCAATTTTTTTGCCTTTGCAAATACTGAAGACCACTGGGCCCAGCTAAGTCTGCCTGTCTGTGTGTTTTGTTTTGATGGGTGATAAGATGTGAGGATTTGAAAATTATCATATGTGAATAATTTGTTGTGTCCAAACTTTTCAGGCTTTACTTTGTATAGTTTACATGCCGCATCATATGCAATTTTTCCAAGACACAAAATTACTGTAATGTTTTTTAGAATTTCTTTCTCTTGTGTTAGATAATTAAAACATGTATCCATTTCTTCTCTTGTTGGTTTGTTTTGAGGCGGTGCACATCTAACTGCTGCAGTAATGTATGCATTGTGTAAGATCAATCCGTCATCTGCAGTTTGGCTAGTTGGAATCGATGCAAAACCATACTTGTGCATTACTTTGAATAACCAGTCCCCAGATGAATCTCCTGTAAACATTCTACCTGTTCTGTTTCCACCATGAGCAGCTGGTGCCAATCCAACAATCAGTAATTTAGCCTTAACATCTCCAAAACCTGAAAGCGGCTTGCCATAGTATTTTTCTTCCTTGAATCGCCTTACTTTGTTTTTTGCAACGTCTCTAATGTACACAGACAGTCTTGGACACTTTTTGCAGCTTGCAATCTTTTTGTTTAGAGATTGGATTGTATTCAATTGTGATTCTGTCATTGTTTATTCTAAATTATTATTCTCATGGAAACTTGTCAGTGAATACTACTTTATCTAATGGAAGTTGTCCTCCTCGTGGCATTGCAGGTTTTGTTTGCTTTCCAACTGCAACCAACATTGATATCACATAATCTTCTGGTAGATTGATAATTTCAGATACTTTATCAGGATCAAAACCTATCATTGGATTTGAATCATATCCCATAGATTTAGCAGCAAGCATTATTGTTTGAGATGCAATTCCGCAAGATCTCATTGCCTCATCTCTTTGTAATTCATCTTTGCCTTCATAAAACGGTCCCATTGCAGATACTAG
>JACNFR010000012.1:0-3126 GCA_014384555.1 Candidatus Nitrosopumilus sp.
AATCAGAATCAAAAGGTAGGTCACTTGCCATATTTGGAATAGTCTTTGTGCTAGTGGCTGCAGGAGTATTTTCATACTATTTTCTAAATCAAAGTGAAATTGATTCACAAATTCTTGATAATACAGCATTTAGGACATTGGAGGATAAGATGGTAGAGCATTATAGGGTTGGACAGTTTGGAAGTGAACATGCACATGCAGCATTAGTGGTATTTGTAAATGGTGACAAGGTAGATTTTTCTCATCCACAGTTTCAAATTCAAAGCAAATACATTCATTTTGAAAATGATAATCCATATCTAATTCACAAACATGCAACCAATGTCCCATTGGATATGTTGTTTGCATCATTTGGATTAAAGATAACGTCTGACTGTATAGAGTTAGGTTATGAAGCAGGTGCAAGTCAATACTGTATTGATAAAGAAAACTCTATGATATTTTTAGTAAATGGAAAATCTAATTCAAACATCAATCTCTATGAAATAAGACATAATGATAGAATTTTGATTTCATTTGGTGATTCAGAATTAGTTTCAGAGCAGTTAAAATATTTAGAAAAACTAGAAATTCACGACATTCCAAAAATAAACAAACTAGTTCCTGGAAAAGATATTTCTGTTTGACTTTGTAAAATAGTTCCAATGCATAGTGATCCTTTTACGGCATAATTCAAAGAAAAACTATGGTAGATTGTGCTCACACTTGGAGAAAAAAACTACGACTCCAAGAATTAATGATTGTTGTAAAAAGGGAACTTGATGCAGGTGAAGAAATTGATTTGATTTATGAAATTTTAGAAGATGAGATGGAGTCACGATGGAGATTTGTCAGTAGTACAAAACGACAATACTTGGAAGATATTAAGAAAATTTTAGCAAATCAGTATGTTTTGACAGTATAAAATTGACTTTTATGATATGAATCACTATTGTATGTATGGCACTTGCGTACATTGGAATTGCAATAGGAGTTTTGATTGTATTAATTCTGATTGTAAAAATATCTAGAACTAGTCCACGAGAAGTAGCAGGAATTGATGGGTATTGTAAAAAATGTGGTCTTGAGACAAGAGGACTGAATTGTCCAAAATGTGAAAAAAAATCCAAATCATTTGGAGTATAGTTTGCATTGTGTAGTGATGCTTTAATGTTATAATTTCAAAATTCACGCATGTCAGAGTTGATTACAGAATATTTTACCTGTAAAATTTGTAACCAGAATTATTGTATCTCAGATGAGGAAATCAAAGATATACCAACCACATGCAATACTTGTTGGTTAAAGATGGAAATTTGGCAAAAATATGAAGACACTGATTTGAATAGTAGGAGTTAATTATTTTTAAGATTGTTTTGAACTAGTATCGTATTGGGATCAAAGATTGATTGTCAGTGTTCTGTATGTAATTGTAAAGAAAACTTTGAAACAATAGAAGGTGAAGAACTACTCAATCTAATCCAGCATGGAAGATTATCTGATGAGCAAATTGCATATTTAAAAACCAGAGTAGGGAGTAAAATTTGCAAACAGTGTTTTACAGGTAAACACAAGTGAGAATTTGCAACAAGCTTAAGTTTGTGATTTATGATTTTAAATTATGAAGGATACAACAAAAGGAGTTATAGTAATTATAATTGCAACTATCATATTTTATGGAACCATGAGCATATTGTGGAGAATATAAGAAATATGATTAGACGTATTTTTCATACAGACGGTTTATCATTAAATTGATTTTTTCATTTTCATGATCTCCCCAGGAATCAGATTTTATTCGGATGTGGATGTTTGCATCTTCTAGATTTTTAGTGATTTTGGGATACATCATGCCTATGAAGAATGATTTTTTATCCAAATGCAATTGGTCTGCCTTGTGTTGGAAATAGCTAATCCATTCAGATTCTACATCTTGGAATGTCTCAAGAATTATAGATTGGATTTTTCGTTCTATTTCTGGATTCAATGATTTGTATTAGAGTAGAAATGATTTAGATCTTTCTGTAACTATGCATAACTAGGCAGTTTTTCTAAAAATAAAAAAAGAAAAAAATTAGTTAGCAGGAACTACAATTCCTCTATCTATCATCTTAAGTGCTGAATCTGCCTTTAGACACATTGCTACACCGTTTGATGCTTTCATTACAAGACTGTATCCTTCACGACATTCAACTTCTGCGGAATCTATTCCAGCAGTCATTTGTGTACGTGGTGAAATCCATGCTAGTTGCATGCTCTTTGCCTTTTCAATGAATTCTTCTCTAAGTTGTTGTTTTTCCTCGTCAGTCAAATCAGATGAGTTTACACGGAGTTCGGCCTTGAAGGCTTTCATCTCAGCTACTCTATCATGAATAGATGATCTTCTATCTTCAGACATTGAAACTTTCATAGACGCCATGTGATTTTTGAACTTCATTTTGAGTTCAGACTTTTTCTTGTCAGTCAAATCACCATGTTTCTCTTCATATTTCATTCTAATTTCTGCATGTCTTTCATCGGAGATGTCATGTTTGTCCATGATCATGGCCTTTAGACGGTCTGAATTATCTGAGAGTTTAGTTTTTGCTATATCAGACATGTGGTCTTTTGCCATATCTGACATTCCATCAAAGTCATGCATTTTGTTGTCATGATGTTCACGCTTGTAGTCTTCTCGCTCTTCAGGTGTCATTTCACACCAATCGGAAATTCTATCAAGTTTTTCAGAATCATCAATTTCTGCTGCACGGTCAGACTCTGCCATTGCACATAGTCTATCATATTCCATGTGTTTTTTGTCAATCATCTTATCATACATTTTGTCTTTCATGTGTTTCAGATATTCATCTTTGTGTTCTTCAATGAAGCTCAGTCTATCACTCTCATCTAGTGTACAGTATCTGTTCATTTTCTCAACGTGATCTTCTGCTTTGTCATTTTCTGTGACAAATGCTTTTTTATCCTCGTCAGACATTTCACAGTATCTATCTAGATGTTCTCTCATGTCTTTTTTGTAATCCATGACATAGTCTTTAGCATAATCTCTGAGTTCTGCTCTGATTTTATCACCATGGTCTTCGATTAGGTCATCGATTGCATCTTCTCGTTCATCTTCTGACATTTCACAATAATTTGCTAGTCTGTCAG
>JACNFR010000012.1:3929-5823 GCA_014384555.1 Candidatus Nitrosopumilus sp.
TTCAATTTCTGTGTCAGTTTCTGTGTCAGTTTCTGTGTCAGTTTCTGTGTCAGTTTCTGTGTCAGTTTCTGTGTCAGTTTCTGTGTCAGTTTCTGTGTCAGTTTCTGTGTCAGTTAGTCCCAAGTCACCAATTCCACTTAGGAACCATTGACTTGCAATTTTACTTTGTGGAGATAAAATCTCAATGTCAGCTGATTCAGTATCAGAATTAAACTCTTCAGATAAATTGATACTTAGTTTCAAAGTTCTAATGTCACCAGTATTGGAAGCTTGTGCAATTACAATCATGGAATCTTTTTCTCCACCATGTCCAGATGACGATAGTCTTGCTTTTCCAAATACAATATCATAAATTTCTTCCTCACCAATAGATATTTCACCACCAGTTACACGGAATTTTTTAGTCTCATCACCAGTAACCTGGTTTTCTAAAAATAATTGTCCGCTTAGTGTTTGAATGTTTGATGAATCATTGATTTCAGATGCAACTCCATCAAAGGAAAGTGTGAAAGAGTTAGTTACAGTATCTTTATTTTCAAGATTACCATAGTATTCACCACTTTCATATTTTTCCAATAATTTTTGTAAACGTTCTTCCATTTTTTGGATTTTTTGTTCTAGTTGTTCAATGATTTTATTTGCTCGTTCTTGTGAGAATTGAGCCTTTTCAGTCAGTTTTGCATCTCGTTCAGAAAACTTTTCTTCATTTCTAGCTTGTTTCTCGTCTCGTTTTTCTTGTGCTTTGGCTAGTTTTTCATCTTTCTTCTCTTGAGATTTTGCTTGTTTCTCATCTCGTTTTTCTTGTGCTTTGGCTAGTTTTTCATCTTTCTTAGATTGTTTAGTTTCATTTTCCTCATCATCTTCTGATTCTATTTCAAATGTGATAACATTTGAAACTTGATCTTCAGATAAACCAGTTAGAGATACAATTTCATCAATAGTTGTTTGTTCATCAATCCACTCAATTTCAAATTTTGACTCTTCATCATTAATCTCAACTTTAATTTTTGCAAACCCATCTTCTATTTCTACTTCAATTTCAATTTCTTCTTCAATCTCATCTTCAGCCTCTTCTTCATGTTCTTCTTCTCCATCTTCATCGTGAGAATCAGCAAATGCAATTAGAAATGGAGAATTTGAAATAGGTTCATCAATTGAAATGAAATTAGAACCAGGATAAGCAGCCATACCTAATACCAATACTGAAAATAAAAATAATGTGCTAATTGTTCCCACGATAATTATTTTTTGGTTAATTTGTTAAAAGCCTTGCGCATCATTAGTAATTATTCTCAAAGTATGAAACAAGGATGAATAAACTAGTTGTAACATTTGAACACGCATTTTGTTAAGTAAAAAAAATACAATATCAATTATGAAATACATAGGAAGAACAAAACTAGACCACGGAGTTGTCATACACTATCAAAGTAGTACAGGGAACATAGAATCATGTTTTATTGAAAATTATTCATCAGACTGATTCAATTGTGCAGAATTAAATACAAAGATATCTGTAAAAAGAATATGGATACATTTGACGCCATAAAAGAGCGCCGTTCTGTAAAAAGTTATGATATAAATCACAAAATGACAGACGATGAAGTAAATCAATTATTATCTTTAGCAATATTATCTCCTACATCTTTTAACATGCAAAACTGGAGATTTGTTGTAATAAAAAATCCAGAAACTAGAAAGAGTATACGCTCAGCTGCATGGGATCAAGCTCAAGTTACAGATGCATCTTTGTTGTTGGTAATTTGTGCAGATTTGAAATCATGGAAAGAAAATCCCGGACAGTACTGGGTTAATGTCCCAAAGGAAGCTCAAGAATTCCTAGTATCTGCAATGGGACCGTTTTATGAAGGCAAAGATGAATTACAAAGAGATG
>JACNFR010000010.1 GCA_014384555.1 Candidatus Nitrosopumilus sp.
AGTACACCATCTGGAACTAGTGAAAAAATAATCCTCAAAGGCAGAATTGGATAGAAGATTTCATGGATCAGTTTTGTCAAAGCTTAGCATAACCTAAAGATTTTATTCAAACCAACAAAGTATTGTTGTGCTCAATACAGTATACAAAGATGCAATAATTAACAGAGACAAGATGCTTTCGATTCTAAAGGGCCCAAAATTTGAGCAAATTTTACAAAAAGCACGAGAGAATTGGGTAGAATTTATGCCTACAAAAGAAGAAGTAGTTACGGCAGGAATTGATAGTAGTTTTAACAATACTAAATTTCAAGGAATTGAGCTCTGGGCAACAACTGCAGTTTCAATAAAATCAGATGGAGTGATTTTGGTGGATTTACACAAGTCAGGATTGGGGTCTGCAGATGATATTTCAAGCATAGCAAGCAAAATGGAGATTGAAGCATGTGAAAAAACAGTAGACCAAGTAGACCTTGTATTGATGGATGGTTCATTACATTCTCAATTAATGACAAGACAAGCGAATTTAGGATCATCAATTGTAAGGATAATGAAAAAGAAAGATAATGTAATTTTTATTGCAAAGACATCAAATACAAAAAAACAATTTGAAAGCCTGGGATCTCTTGCAGGAGACATATTTTATTACAATCATGTAACAAACAAACCAGGATTTAGTAAAATTTTTGTAGAAAAGAAATACGGCTCAGATAAAATAATTTCATCCACATTTGTAAGATTAAGCGATTCCACCCCCATAATAAAATTGGAACTTTTAGGAGGGCAACATGATGAATCTGAAATTAAATCAATTATGAATAGGCTATACAAAACTAGTGTTGGAGGATATCCATATGCACTCAAGCTTGCACATAATAACTGTAAAATATCTGATAAAGAACTTGGAAAGATGGTTAGCTTGTTAGGCCTAAGTAATGAAATTGGTTCACGGGAGGTATTAGGTTGAGTTTAGGTTTTGTTATCGGAGAATCAAAACCAACATTCGTAACAGCTCTTACTTCAAGAGCATTATCAGTAGGAGAATACATCAAAATCAGTTCAGATGAAGGGGAAATTCTAGGACTAGTTGAAAGATCTTCAGTGTCAAGTGCAGCATTTACAGATGTCAAAAACTTTGATGAAGCATTTGAAAGTACGGAGATTGCAGAACTAAATAAAAGAGATAAAACATTTACTGCACACATTGGAATTTTAGGATTTTTAGAGAACCTTAGAAAAGGTCAATCAATCATACCTGCAATTCCACCCATTCCAGGCACAGAAATTACCCTACCAAGCAAAGAAGATTTGGAAGAAATTTTCAGTCCTAAAAAAGAAGGGTGGGTGAGTATTGGAAATCTTTTACGAAATAAATCAATTGATGCCAAAGTGAATTTGGATAAAATAGTTTCAAGACATTTAGGAATTTTAGCAATGACAGGAATGGGTAAAAGTAATTTAGTATCTCTAGTTACAAAACAAATTTCAAAATTAAAAGGAACTGTAATAATTTTTGATTACCATAATGATTACACCAGTCTCAACATTCCAAGAATTAATGTAATTGATGCAAAAATAAATCCTAGATTATTAGATGCAGACCAACTCTCAGATGTCTTAGAGATTAGAGAAAGCGCCACTGTTCAACAGCGAGTATTGAGAATGGCATTTACAGAACATGTCAAAAAATCAAAAGAATTTTGGAAAAAATTAGAAACAGAGGTAGATTTTATTGTGAATTCAGAGGATAAAAAACTAAAGGAAATTAGATCATCAGCATACAGAGTTCAAGATATCATTGAGGAATCTCAAAGAAGATTTGAAGATATTTTAGATCCAGATATGGGAGATCCAATTAGTTTCATAAAAGAAGGACGTGCAAATATTCTTAACATTTCAGAGTTATCAGAGAAACAGGCAAATGTTGCTTTAGCATTTTACTTGCAACAATTACTCAAAGATAGAAAAGACGCAAGTATTGCAAAACATGGAAGAAGTAAAAGAGAAAGAAATTATCAATTCAATTCACCTATTTTTGTAATCATAGAAGAAGCTCATGTATTCATTCCAAAAGATCATGACACCAGTGCAAAATACTGGGCTGCAAAAATTGCCAGAGAAGGAAGAAAGTTTGGATTAGGTTTAGGAATTGTTTCCCAGAGACCACGAAGTGTAGATCTAAATGTTCTCAGTCAAATGGGCTCATTTGCAATAATGAAGATCATTCAAGAAGACGACCAACGCCAAATAGCCTCAGCTACAGAGTCAACTAGTCGTGAATTGATAGCACAATTGACCTCACTCAACGTAGGAGATGCAGTTCTAGTAGGCCAGTGGACTAATCTGCCCTCACTGGTACATGTTGAAGAAGTAAAAGAGAAAATTATGGGAGCAGATCAAAGTGCCGTGAATGCGTGGGCAAATGCAGATAAAATGAAAGAAATTGCAGTAGAATCAACCCAAGGATTAGTTCAAAAGGATTTGTTATTAGATTAAATGTTATTTTCACATATTTCAGACACACATTTAGGACTAGTACAGTATGGTTCAGAAGAACGTGCACAAGATGTGTACGATGTTTTTAATCAAGCAATAGACACATCAATTAAAGATCATGTAGATTTTGTGATTTTTGCAGGAGATATTTTTCATGTACCAAATCCAAACGGTACAGCAATTATTCAAATGGCTAATGGTCTAAAAAGATTAAAACAAAATAACATTGATTCATTTTTTATTTTAGGAGAACACGATATTAGCAGAATTAGAACAACCCCGATTCCTTATGTCTATCACAATTTAGAATTTTCAAAATATATCGGTCAAGGTAATCCTGTTGAACATAAAGGAGTACTAATTGCAGGATTTGATAAAATTAGAAAACCAGAAATTCCGCAATATGAAGAAAAATTTGCAGAGATAGATAAAATCGCACAAAATCATTCAGGTCATAAAATTTTAGTATTACACCAAGGAATTACAGAATTCAACAAATTTGCAGGAGAGATTCAATCAACAGATTTACCAAAAAATTTCACGTATTACGCTATGGGTCATCTTCATGATAAAGACATTAAACAGTTTAATCATCTCAAAGGACCTATTGCATATCCAGGTTCTATTGAATCAACAACAAGTGAAGGAATCAAAGAAAGAAAAAAAGGATTTTTTGAAGTAGACATCTCTGGAGAAGAAGCAAAACCAAATTGGATTGAATTAGATACCAGACCACAATTTTCATTTAAAACAGAATATCAAGAATTATCAAAAACCATTAATGAAATTTCAGAAAAAATCACAGGATCTCTAAAAAAGCCAATTGTAGAGATAAACATCAAGGGAGAAAATATCGAAACAGACCACATTCAGGCACAAATTGCTAGGCTAAATTCAATGGTTTTGAGATGTTTTTGGAGAATCAGTACAAAACAAGTTTCAGACTCCTCTGTATTTTTAGACAGACCAAACATCATTGATGATGAAATGTTCAGACTATCAGTGGATGCACTTGGTTCAGAACAGGCTGCTAGTTTTGCAATAAAAGAACTTCTTCCAGTTTTATCATCAGGAGAAATTAAGGAAGCATCCGAAATCATTATTGAAAATTTTGAAAAATTCAAAAAGGAGAAAAAACAATGATCACATCAATTGAATTAGGAGATTTCCTATCTCATACAAATACAAATCTAAATTTTGATAATGGGGTGACAGTTTTTGTCGGACATAATGGTGCAGGAAAATCAAGTATAATTGATGGAATTACTTTTGCGTTGTTCGGGCAGCATACAAGAAAATCAAACAAAGGGCTCATTAAACGAGGCTCCACCCAAGGATTCGCAAAAGTAAACTTTACAGTTAATGGGAAATTTTATGAGGCTGTAAGAAAAATAGATAGTAAAGGAACTCTATCAGCAACATTCTCTGAAATCATTGGAGATGAAAGAGTAGAGATAGCAGCAGGAGAAAGAAAACAGTTTGGAGAATCAATGACACAAGAAGTTGAAAAAGCAATAGGTCTTGATTTTGAAAAATTAAAAGTAGCATCAATTGTTCAGCAAGGAGAATTAAATGCAATAATCAATGCAAAACCAAAAGAATTCAAAGAACTACTCAATGCAATCATAGGAATTGACAAACTTGATGTTGCATCTGAATCAATGAAGATTGTAAATAAAGAATTTCGTCAAAACATTAGAGAGAAAATTGGATATGATGATACACATATTGAGATTTTATCAAGAGATTTAGAAATAAATCAAAAAGAAATTGAAGAAGCAACCCCGCACAAAAATCAATTAGAAACAAAACAAGAAAAACTACAAAGAGAAGTTGAAGAATTAAGGGAAAAAGTTGAAATCGAAACTCCAAAAATCGATAAAATCAATCAATTAGAATTAAGAAAAAAAGAACTCATAGAATATGCAAAAGAGGCAATCCATGAAATTCAGCGTGAAATTAGTGAAAATGAGCGTAAAATACATGATTGTGAGGGGTGTTTTGAGACAGCAAGCCAAAAACAAGATTTAGAGTCAAAAATTCAAAAGGTGGAGCAAGCAGTAGAAGATACATCAAATAAAATTCAGGAAATAAAAAGTCAGATAGCATCACTTCAAGAAAAACAATTACTGGCATCAAAGCTCAAGTTAAAAGACAACAAGTGTCCAGTTTGTGATTCAAATGTAGAAAAACTAAATCCCCTATTTCAAGAAGAACATCTAAAAGAAGAACTAGCATCATTGCAAGAACAAATTGTTTCAAAACAAAATGAATACCAAATGTACAATCAAAAAAGAAAAGAGTTTACGGAAAAATTACAATCGGCAAGAGATGCAGAAGCTACACTCAGAGCACATTCCATAAGTTCAAAACAACAGTTAGAGAAAATTCAAGAAGACGTAAAAACAAAAAAACAAAACATAGAAAAAATACCCAGAACTAATGGTACAAACTTGCTTGAAATATCACAGATTGATTCTCATGCAAAAACAATTTTTGATAACATTTTAAAATTAGAATTAGAGACAAAAGGATTTGATGAAAAAGAATTTTTAAATTTAAAAAAATTAGTTAATGAAAAACAAATAGAACTCTCACAGATGGATCAACAAATAGGAGCAATTTTAGAAAAAATATCCAAAGGAAATGAACAAGTCAAAGTAATTGAAAATGCAATTTCAGAATTAATTGTGGTGAAGGAATTTGTAACAAATCTAGATGAAATTCAAAACAATATTTTTAGTAGAGATGGTCCTGTTGCAACTAGCCTAAGATCATGGGCATTAAATGCAATTTCAGCCAAAGCATCAGAGTATTTGACATTGCTTAACACAAAAATTCAAAGAATTCAACTTGCTGAAAAAGCCAGAGACATTTCAATTATTTGCAATTCAAAGACAGAAGAATTAGATTTGGAATCACTGAGCGGAGGAGAGAAAGTCAGCGTAGCATTGGCCTTGAGATTAGGCATGGCAAGTCTTCTAGGAGCATCAAATCTGAATTTAATGATATTAGATGAGCCCACGACACATCTGGATGTAGAGAGAAAAAAATCCCTTGTCGGAGTATTATCTCAATTATCAAACATTTCAAATACAGATACACCAATGCAGTTCATCATCATAACACATGATGCAGAAATTTTTGAAGATTCAACAGTTGAGCAAATTTACAAGTTTGAATCTAGTGAGCAAGGAAGCACAGTAGCATTACTTAACTGAAATAAAATACAGTTCTTGTTAAGATTTAGATCAATCTGTTTAATTTACAATAACTTTGCCAGTCATCCAAGGATGGACCATGCAGAAATAATCAAAAGTTCCTG
>JACNFR010000049.1 GCA_014384555.1 Candidatus Nitrosopumilus sp.
TTTTTGCTAGATTTTCTAAAACATATTGAGTTGTTTGGATAATTGCCAAATCATATGACTTTGTAATATCAATTAATACCCCGTCGCAATCAAAAATTATTGCATCAATTTTATTTAATATTTGAATTTTAGAATCATCAGTATAGATTCCTTCAGACTTTTTTGTTAGAGTCATCCCAGTAAATCACGAATAGCCAACAAAAATTTTGAATTCATCTCTTTTGTTCCAATGGTAACTCTAAGACAACCTTCATGATTTCCAATTTTACCTAGTTTACGAATAGAGATTCCCTGTTCAGCAAGGGCTGAATAGATACGTTTGTAGGCACCATGGGCATCAAAAAGCACAAAATTAGCCTTGGAATCAAAGACCTCAAAGGCATCAAAAGATTGCAGAGTTTCAATAATTCTTTTTCTTTCAACTTTGATAATATCAACAGTGTCTATCATTATTTTTGATTTTTCCAAAGCCTGAATTCCAGATTCGATAGTAATTGTGCTGACAGGGTATGGGTATTGTAAGACATTCATAAAAGTTTCAGTGAATTTTTTGCTTGCAATAAAATAACCCAGCCTCAATCCTGCCAATCCAAATGATTTTGAAAGAGTTTGAACGACAATCAAATTGTTTTGAGTCTTGGCCATGCTTGAAAGAGAATATTCACTAAACTCCCCATACGCCTCATCAATTATTACAAGACCTGTAAAAGATTTTACAAGTTTTTGTAATTCGCCTTTTGTAAATTGAAATCCGGTAGGATTGTTTGGGGAATCAAGGTATAAAATATCTGCATTTTTTGATTGCTTTGTAAATTCTTTAATGTCTAATTTCATATCGTCTGAAAATGGAATTGCAATTAATGGGATATCATACAGTTTACAACGTTCTTCAAAAAATCCAAACGTAGGGTTTGATGTGAGAACTTTGGTCTCCTTTGATGCAAAATTTGATAGTATCAAATCTAAAATTTGATCAGAGCCATTTCCCACACCAATCATTGATGAAGGTATTTTTACAAATTTTGATATTGTATCAATTAATCTCTCAACCCCACCTAGAGGGTATTCTCTAATGTCAGAATTTTTTCTAGCTGATGAAATTATATCATTTTGAAACTGTTTTGGAATTACATAATTTTCATTAGAGTCAAGTTTTATTGAATCCTCAACAAGCTCTGGTTTTTGATAACCGCCAATTGAGCTGAATTTTTCAATTTTTTCCTCAAACCAATTTTTTTTCAATTTAATCTACCTCTTACTGCCTCATAGTGGTTTGTAAGGCCTTCAGCATCAGTCAAAACTTTAAGATATTTTGAAACTTTGGATAGTGATTTTTTAGAGGATATAATTTCTGTATTTACTTTGATAAAGTCCAAAACAGATAGTGAGCCTCTAATTTTTCCAAATCCATTAGTTGGCAGGATATGATTTGAGCCTAGAATGTAATCACTTGCTGATGATGGAGTATTGTTCCCAATCAAAACAAGTCCTGAAGAAGTAATTTTTGATGCTACAGATTCAGGATTTTTAGTCATTATTTGTAAATGTTCAGGAGCTAGAATATTTGCAAGTTTTATCATATCAGAATCAGTTTTACATATTGCAATAAATCCATTATTTTTTAGACTGTATTGAGCAATTTTTCCTCTTTGTATAGTTGGGATTAATTCTGAAACTGTTTTGTTTACAGACTTTGCAAGATTCTCAGATGTAGTAATTAGATAACAAAAGGTATCATTGCTGTGTTCTGCTTGAGAAATTAAATCCAGTGCAATGAATTTCGGATTTGCTGAATTATCTGCAATTATTCCCAATTCAGTTGGACCTGCAAGCATATCAATTCCCGTCTTATCACTAATCATTGATTTTGCAGCAGTAACAAATGCACCACCAGGACCTACAATTTTATCGACTTTTGAAATTGATTTTGTTCCAAAAGATAATGCTGCAATAGATTGCACCCCTCCTGTCTTGTAAATTTCACTTGCACCACAAATATCAGCACTGACTATAGTTAATGGATCAATTTTTCCATCAGAGTTTGGAGGAGATACGACTACGATTCTTTTTACTCCTGCAATTTTAGCTGGAACTACAGACATGATTACAGAACTTGGATATTTTGCTAATCCACCAGGAATGTAGCATCCAACGCTTTGAATAGCAATAAACTTTTTAGAAATTTTTATTCCATCCTGGTTAATTATTTTGTTTTTAAGTAGCGATTTAACAATGGATTCTGTTTTTCCAAGTCTAGTTTTTGCCAATCGTAGTGCACCGAGTTCTGTTTTAGATATTTTAGAATATGCATTTTTTATTTCACTTTGAGTTAAACGCAATGATGATATGTTTGATTTACTGAATTTTTTTTCATATTTACGAATTGCAACGTCTCCGTTTTTTCTAACATCTTTTAGAATTGATTCAACTATAGCTTTGTTGTTTTGAGGCTGTTTTGGAAGTATTTTCGACGCAAACTGTTCAACATTAGTTACTTTAATTATTCTCATCAATTTTCTTCGTCACGTTTTATTTCCTCAAGTTCAAGTATCTGTCTAGGTTCATGGACTACAAGACCTTGAGCAATCTTTCGTAATTTAGGAATGAGTTTGTGGAATTCTTCTTTTTTGATTACCGTATTTACGCCAAACCATCCTTCTTCGCTCAGTGGACTGATTGTTGGTTTTTTGAGAGATGGCATCTGTGTCAAAAGTTTTTTCAGATTTTTTTCTTCAACATTTAGATAAATGTGTAAAAATTTCTTACCTTGAACTGCACCTCTCATCAAAGTCACAATATCATATATTTTTTCACGTTTTTTAGGATCTTTTAATGATTTTTTATTTACAATCAAATGGGCAGTTGAGGTAAGGACATCATCTACGATTTTGAGCTTATTTTGTTTCAAAGTCGTACCTGTTTCTGTAACATCCATAATTGCATCTACATCCTCAGGTGGTTTTGCCTCTGTAGCACCAAAGGATAGATGAATTTGGACACTTTTGTTATTTCCCAGTCTAACCCAAGGAGTGACAATCAGCGGATCTTTGGAACCGTAATATTTTTTGTAAGATTTTGATTGTTTTAGAAATTTTGATGCTGTTGTAAGATATTCAGATGAAATTCTAAGGGTTTTCTTCTTTTTAGCATAATCTGCAATCATTTCATCAAGATTTTTGTAACTATATTTATCAGGAAATGCAATTACCAATCTGATTTTTCCATACTCTAAATCTAAAATTGGTTCAACATCAGAATTTGTTTCACCCACCCAATCCTTTCCAGTGATACCTACATCGTACAATCCTTCTGCAACTAATGTTGGAATTTCTTGGGGACGAAGCATTTTGACAATAATGCTTGGATCGTCTAGATAGACTCGATACGTTCTACTTTTTCGATTTACTTTAGTAAATGATCTTTCTAATAGTTTGAAAGTAGCTTCCTCTAAACTTCCTTTTGGAATAGCAAATTTTACATCAGACATTTTTAATTTTTTCACTTTTTAGGTATATAATCGCATGTTTAAATTTGCTCAAGTAATTCTTTAGCCCTATCAAGTGAAATTTTCTTTTCTTCAATCATTTTTTGAACAATTTCATCAATTTGATCAGGTGTAGCACCTGCAGCAGCTGCCAGATTCCTTGCATGAAGGCGCATGTGTCCTTTTTGAATTCCTTCAGTTGCAAGAGCTCGAATTGCACTATAATTCTGAGCCAATCCCGTAGCAGTCATCACACATGCAAGTTCTTGAGCAGATTTTGCCCCTAGAATTTTTGCACATACTTTGGCTACCGGATGAACATTTGCAATTCCGCCCACAATTCCTACAGAAAGAGGCATTTCCAAAGTTCCGACCAGGTTCCCCTCATCATCTTTACTCCATTTACTCAAAGAACGATATTTTCCAGTTTGGGCAGCATATGCATTTGCTGCAGCCTCTATTGCTCTGCTATCCTGGCCTACAGCATTTGCAACAGCTATGGTCCCATTCATGATACCTTTGTTATGAGTGACGGCTCGATACACATCATTGTCAGCAAACTCAAATGCAGAAATAACATTATCAACAACTTGTTCTCCACCCACAGCCTCTTTTTCAAATACTGCTTTTGCTTTCACCATTCGTCTAGTGGAATAGTTAGATAGTATTCTTAGTAGTGCTCTACCACCAGTAATTTTTTCAATTAAAGGAGAAACAGCTTCGCACATGGTATTTGTGACATTAGCGCCCATGGCATCACCTACATCAATGAGTAATTCAACAATTAGCATTTTTCCTGAAGGTGCATCAATTTCTTTACACGAGATTTCTTTTGCACCTTTGCCCATTTTAGACAAAGTATTACTTTTTGAATTTGCTAATTGGAGAATTTCATTTGTAGAATTTTTTATTTGTAATATGGCTGATTGGATATCAACATCTAACATTTGTATTTGACCAATGCTAAAAGATTCATCAGCAGAGACTTCAAAGCCTCCCTTAATTCGTGCAACTTTGGCACCCTTTGACGCAGCAGCTATTACTGATGGTTCTTCAATGACCATAGGAACAACGTAATCCTTACCATTAATCTTAAAATTTGTAGCAATTCCTAATGGAAGTGAAAAAGTTCCAATGGCATTTTCAACCATTTTATCAGCTTTATCAAAAGAAATTCCCCCATTATCATTTTGTAAAATTTCCAATTCTTCATTTGAGAGATTTGCAAAATTAGCAATGACATCCAATCTTTCTTTTCTAGATTTTTCAAAAAATTTTGAAATTGATGAATTAGGCATTTTATTTCAATATCCTCAATAGTTTATCATCCATACTATCTGGAAAACCTTTTCCATCAGTATTTGAAGTAATTACATAAAGACTGCCATCAGGACCTTGCACTACATCACGCACACGGCCTATACCACTAAGAATTGATTTTTGTGAACTCAGTCCTTCTTCAAAATCCACTTGATAGAGATTTGCAGCCCTCATGGAAGCCATAATGAATGAAGACTCAAAATCTAAAGAATCCCCAGAGTAAAACAAGATACCGCCAGGTTCTATACTTGGATCATAGCAAATAATGGCATCTACAAAAGACTCATTGCCAGAACATTGTTGTTCAGGCCACCCATAGTTTTTTCCTGCTTGAATTAGATTAATTTCATCATTTTTTTCTGGCCCAAATTCTGCAACAAACAAATTTCCATCATCATCCCAAGTCATTCCTTGGGGATTTCTGTGACCTAATGAATAGATAGGAGAATTAGAAAACGGATTGTCATTGGGAAAAGTACCGTCATCATTTATTCTTAAAATTTTTCCAGATAAAGAATCAAGATCTTGTGGAAGATGAGATGCATCAGAGACTGTACCTGTACCAATATACAATTTTTCATCAGGTCCAAATTTAATAAAACCCCCATTTGTAAATGAAGAGCCAGGAATTTTATCTAAAATAACTTCTGCGTTTTGTAGTTTATTTTCAGATTCAGTAATTTTTAAAATCTTATTCCATAAATTTCCATTCTCAGCATATGTCAAAAATACATACAGATAGTGGTTAGTGGAAAAATTTGGATGCAACGCAATTCCCAATAACCCACCGTCAAATACATCAGCACCACGCAATGTGGCTAATGGTGATTCAAGCAAGGTGTTGTTTTGAATTACTTTGATTGCTCCATCTTTTTCTGTAACAAAAATTCTATCATCAGAAACAGCGATAGCACGAGGTTTATCGAGATTTTCAG
>JACNFR010000045.1 GCA_014384555.1 Candidatus Nitrosopumilus sp.
TTTCAACGATATTGTCAGAATTCAACGAGAGATAGAACCAGTATACGGTTACTAGCTTGAATGCTTTTTACAAATCATGTGTATTCCAGGAGCTCCTACTGCACCCATCATCTTATCAACTATTTGTCCGGATTTGAACATGATGAATGTTGGAATTGATTGCACTGCAAATCTCATTGAGATATTTTGATTGTTATCTACATTAACTCGAGCAAATCTCACATTGGGATATGTCTTTGAGAGACTCTCAAATACAGGATGCATAGATTTGCATGGCCCACACCACTCTGCCCAAAAATCAACCAGCGTTGGATTTTCAGCAGATACTATTTGGTCAAAATTAGAATCATTCAAATCGATAATTCCAGGCTCAATTTTAGGCTCTGGTTTTGGTTTGAGCATCTCCTCCATCTTTCTTTGCATAATTTTTGCAATTTCTGGGTCTTCAGACAATGTGTATTGATTTTATTTTCTACTAAAAAATCTATGTTGAGGACTGTTGCTGTTCATCGATTGATTTCACAGGAATTGCTTCGAATCTCCTCGAGTTACAAATAGGACATTGATCAATGTATTTTGTAAAACTCACAGAAGTATAGGCAATTCCACATTCTCCACAAATTCTAAGATTTCTGCTTAATTTCCCCATTTACTGTTCTCAAATAGTATTGTGATTAAAACTTAGCTTTGAAAATTATTTACCAAAACTGCCACCATGGCTTTACCACTGGTCTTTCAACAATTGTACATACACCATCAATTAGTTTTGTTCCAGGACCGCAAATGCCAAACTTTTTCTCTTTAACAACTGGTTCTTCTAATCCCACTGCTTGGTAAATTGAATCGTATTCGGGAAAGTTCTCATCAAACCATTTCTTGTAAGTTGCTTCATTGTTGTATCTGTCAACATAGCTTTGTGGATCTTTAGTTTCATCTACAAATGATGCTGGGATTTGTAGTGGCTCTTCTAATCCCACTGCTTGGTAAATTGAATCGTATTCGGGAAAGTTCTCATCAAACCATTTCTTGTAAGTTGCTTCATTGTTGTATCTGTCAACATAGCTTTGTGGATCTTTAGTTTCATCTACAAATGATGCAATTTCTAATTCTTCAGGTTCTGTTGTTGTGTTGCTTAATGCGTCATTGACAGTAATGGTTAGTGTTTCATTATCTGAGAGTCCATCTTTTTTTGCTACAACATCAAATGTGTATGTTTTTCCTCCATCAGAACTAGATGGTGTCCATGAAAATGCTCCTGTATTTGAAATGATTTTGGCTCCTCCAGGTGGACTATTTGCTAAACTAAATACTACATCTTTAACTGAATTATCTGCTAATTTGACTGTAAATAGGAGTAATTTGCCTTCATCTATGGTTAATTTTCCTAGTGGGCTGATTTGGATGTTGGTTGATTTTGGGGTTGCTGTAAATTCATTTGATGGGTCACTTGTTCCTGCATCATTAATTGCTGAAACTCTGTAAGTATACTTTGAATTTGTTGAAAGGTTTTTGTGAGAATAAGTTTTAGTTGTACTCTCTGTATCTGCAACTAGTGTTGTGTAATAACCTCCATCCTTCTTCACTTCAATTTTGTAACCTAGAATAGGGGAATTACCATCTTCTACAGGTGCACTCCATACTAGATTAATCTGAGATGACGAAACAATTGTTGCTGTTAATTTTATTGGTGGTGATGGAATTGATACGTCAACTGCAGTTGATGTTATTGGATCTTCTGTAGTGTCAGTAGAATCATCTCGTGGTGTAGCAGAAGCTGATGGTGATTCTCCAGTATATCCAAACCCTATGTTTGCACTAACTGCATACGTGTATGTCTTGTCAGTTTGTAAATTAGATACGATAAATGTTGTAGTTCCTGCATTTGTACTTCCTACACTATCATCATATATTCCTGTATTAATTTCTCGTAGAATTTTATAACCACTAATTGATTGCCCGAATGTTTCTGATGGTGGCAACCAAGAAAGTTTAATCTGATTAGGTGAAATTGCAGATGCTGTTAATGCAGTTGGTGTAGTTGTATGTTCAGGTTTTGCTGAAACACTAGATGTTGAATCACTAGTTCCTGCTGAATTTATTGAATAAACACGATAATGGTATGTGTCATCAGAATCTAATCCTTTATGAATAAATGACGTTGATGTACTACCAGAATTTTCTACTGCTGTGATGTAATCCCCTGAACCGATTCTATATTCAATCTTGTAACCTGTTATGTCTGGAATGTTGTCTTCCATTACTGGCTCTTTCCATGAAATAACTATTGAAGTTGGAGACACAGGATTTGCTTTAAGATTCTCAGGTCTGTCAGGAAGTAATATTGTAGGACCTGAATTTAGACTAAATGCTTGAATTCTGTCATTGTCTGAATCTGCAACAAACAACAGATCATTTGTTGTATCAAGTGCTATTCCTAAAGGTGTATCAAAATTACCATTCCCTGTTCCAGAAGAACCAAATTCCTCAACAAAACAAACACCATCAACTATTTCCTCTGTACTTGATGGACAGGTATTGCCATCAACTATCTCAAAAATCTGTATTCTACTGTTATCTGAATCTGCAACATAAAGTAAATCATTTGTAGAGTCATATGCTAATCCTGCTGGATCGTTAAATTCCCCTTCATCGTTTCCTGAGGAACCGAATTCCTTAACAAAACAAACACCATCAACTGCTTCATCTGTTCCGTTTGGACAAGTAGTGCCGGTAACTAGTTCAAAGACTACAATTCTGTCGTTACCAGAGTCTGACACATACAACATTTGTTGGGAATTATCAATTATCATAAACGTTGGATTTTGGAAATCATCATTTCCATCAAAAGAATCAAATTCAAACATAAAGTCACCATCATCATCAAATACAGATATTGAATCCCTTTCAATGTTAGATACTAGTATTTCATTTGTAGATTCCTGAATGACAATTCCTTTAGCAGAACCAAGATACTCGTCTAATGCACTGTTTGATGAACCAAATTTTGATTGGAATTCTCCATCATCATCAAAGATTTGAACTCTGTTGTTTTTAGAATCTACTACAAAAAATTTCCCTAAAGCATCTCTTGCTATTGCAAGTGGGTTGTTAAATTGGCCATCCCCATCCTCATCTGCTCCGTCTGCATTGTCATTACAATCATTAGTTGATGCAATGTCACAAAATGTTCCATACTCAAAATCAAAATCTCCATCGTCTTCAAAAACACTAATTCTATCATTGTTGCTATCTACGACATAGATTTTATTTGCATTTTTATCTAAAATTACATCTCTAGGATCATCGAATTCATCATTATCTGTTCCAGATGTGCCAAATTTAAAAGCGAATTCAGGTTCTGCATATGTCATTTGTAGGGACATAAAGCAAAGTGTGAATAAGAGACCTAGAATTATTTTATTTTTCAATTGTAACTATCCACCTAGATTCAAATTTAATAAATCAGATAATAAATTTCACTACCTATTTGATCAATCGAGATTCACTATTTTTGAAGATGTTTCTAGATTTTGATGTATTTTCTGGTTTTGAAAATAACAATTGCTGGTGCTACTATATACATCCCTAAATTCATCAATATTACACCAATTCCGTATCCAAATACCTCGGAATCTGTTTCTGCATATGACATTACAGATAGAGTTGAGAGCAGTGGTGTAATTCCAATCTTTACCATCTCTTTGAATACTGGATTTTCTCTTTCCATGTCGGCGATATATGGTGAGAATGAATAGTAAAATTCATTGAATCCAGTAATAAATGAAACACCTGAATCAGTACTCATCAATTGGTTATCTCTGATTTCTCTTAACAGTTGAACTTGTGGTGCCATCTCTGAACCATAAGTTGCAGTTGCAATAAGACAGCCTCCGCCTTCAGAATTATCAACAATTACACACATTCCATCAACAAGATCAGTTCCAACTCCACATTCGCCAAACTCTTCTTCTACAATCTCTTCTTCATCTAACCCTACTGCTTCATAAATTGTAATGTCCGGATATGTTTCATCAAACCATTTCTTGTATGTGTCTTCTTTATTGTATCTGTCAACATAGTATTGAGGATCTAAATTAGGATCAACAAATGGTGCCAACTCTTTAGGTGCTTCTAATCCCACTGCTTGGTAAATTGAATCGTATTCGGGAAAGTTCTCATCAAACCATTTCTTGTAAGTTGCTTCATTGTTGTATCTGTCAACATAGCTTTGTGGATCTTTAGTTTCATCTACAAATGATGCTATTCCTAATTCTTTAGGAACTACAGGAGGTTCCGGAGTTGTTTCTTTAGGCTCTGGTTCTTTTACTGGTTCAACATATGCTTGCTTTACTGTAATTGTGATGTTTTCTTTATCTTCCTGACTTCCTGCTTTTACTATGATGTCAAAATTATAACTTACATCCTGAATATTTCCGTGAGATTTTGATGGAGTCCAAACAAATTTCCCTGTACTTGAATCAATTGTAGCACCTGATGGTGCGTTCTTTAAACTGTATACTGCATCTTTAATTGAATTATCAACAAGGCTAGCTGTAAATGTAATTGTCTTTTCAACCTCGACTGATTTATCTGCAATTCCATTTAGCTGTAACCCAATATCAGGAACTTCAAATACTTTCTTTCCATCAAATTCTAATAATATCGATGTGCCATTCACTTCTTTTTGACTATCTGTAAACCCTGTAGCATTGTAAAGTCCTTCATTATCAAAAAACAACTCGACTCCTCTTGGAATTGAACTAAATTCCCCCTGAGTTGTTGTGGGGTCTGAGACCATTCCTTTGTAATTTCCATTTGAATCACGAATTATAACATAAACAATTTCTTTGCCATCTTGAGTTCCGATAATTGTAAAATTCTCATCAATTGTGTAAAAGCTCTTCTCAAATGAAAGAGATGTAACATTTGCATATGCAGGTACAATCATTAGAATAATTAATGAAAATATTGCAAATAGTCCTAGGTTTGTTCTCACAATAGAATCTTTACAGCCAAGTCTTTTAAAAAACACGTATAATTTGTTCTAGAGAATTGAGAAGAATTATTCACCATATTTAGAGATCTAACAAGAATCTCATGTAAACACCATCGTTATTTTCTCTGATTTCCATATCGTAAAATGTGGGTGCTTTTATCTCGACTTTGAAATTATGTTTTTTTACATCTAGTTTCTCTCCAAAAGCTGTAGCATTGATTTTGTATCCGTCCTTTTCTTCAATATCAAACTCTATTCTTTTAATTGCAAATCCTTCTGTGATTAGGACAAATGGTATCTCTTCTAGCCAACTAAACAAAAGATAGCGCAAATCTTTTCCATTTGCGGAGAATTTCTTTTGATCTTTCTCTTCTACTTTATCTTGATCTAGTGTTAGATTGATTTCTGCATCTGCTGCTACTGCAAATGCTTCTTTTAGATCTTTAGCTGTAATCTCGATTATGGCATCAGTTGCATGATCTAAAAATTTGTAACTCAATTGAAAATTTGTAATTTTTCTGA
>JACNFR010000034.1 GCA_014384555.1 Candidatus Nitrosopumilus sp.
AAATAATGGCGCCCTCGGCGGGATTTGAACACGCGTCTCAGCCGTGACAGGGCCGAATTCTAGACCGGGCTATACTACAAGGGCACGAATTCTTTGAGTCAAATGGCCAGATTAAAAGTTTCTGTCACAACAAAATATTTTGTAAAAGACTAAATTATACAGTTAAGGCATTTTTTACGAGGGTCTATGGCGCAGCCAGGTAGCGCACCGGACTTTTAATCCGGTTGTCAAGGGTCCGAATCCCTTTAGACCCGCTCTCTATTCTTTATTCATCAAATTATTGCTTTAACTTGCTTTTTTAGATCATCAATAGATGCATTGATTTTATTTTCTCTTCGTAATACATCAGATCTATATTGATTAATTTTTAGAATTCTATCAGAAATCATTCTTTTTTGTTCATCATAGCCCGAAGAGCCAAAAGATTTTCTGTCTTTAAGAGATGAAACAACAGTCGTAGAAGATATAATTTTTGAGACTATCTCAGGATGAACTTTTGTGTCAGCTACAGATTTTTTAATTTCAGATAAAGTTAATTTTGAAATAGGTTTTTTTGAATTATGGGCAAGTTGAACTAGTACTCCTGAAATTTTATGGGTTACTCTAAATGGAATTCCTTCTTGTACTAATTTTTCAGCAATATCTAATGCAATTAAATTGCTAGATTCTGTAACTTTTTTCATTTGTTTTTCATTTACTTTTAAAGTTAGAAGAATTGATTTTAAAATTAACAGTGCACTGATAGAAATTTTTGTTGTAGACCATATAGATGATTTAATTTGTTGTAAATCTCTTCCATATCCAGATGCCAATCCTTTAACAGTTGACAAAATTGCAGTTAGATTACCAATGACTTCGGCTGTTTTACCTCGTGTAAGTTCCAAAATATCAGGATTCTTTTTTTGAGGCATAACACTAGATGGAGATGTGAATTCATCTGATAGTTCAATAAATGAAAATTCAGAAGTAGACCAGATTACAAAATCTTCAGATATTTTGCTGAGATTTGTCATCATAATTGAAATCATTGCCACATATTCTGCTACAAAATCTCGTGTGCTAGTTGCATCAATCGAATTTTCAACAAGACCATCAAAGCCTAACATCTTTGCAGTGCTATGTCTGTCAATAGGAATACTCGTTCCTCCAACAGGACCTGCTCCAAGTGGACTTTGATTTATTCGTTCAAATGTTCCATACAATCTTTCAAAATCTCGTGTCAAAACATCAGCATGTGATAAAAGATAATGAGAGAAAAGACCAGCCTGTGCTTGCTGAAGATGAGTGTATAATGGCATGATTGTTTTTTGGTGATTTTTTGCCACAGATACAAGGGCTTCAATAGTATCTAAAAGACAATTACAAATGATGTTAATATCATCTCTAATTTTCATTCGGATATCTAAAACAACTTGATCATTTCTAGATCTTGCAGTGTGCATTTTTCCACCACTAGCCATTCCAGCTTTCTTTATCACTAGCGTTTCAATTAATTCATGAATATCTTCTGCTCCAGATGAAGCATCGAATTTTTCATTTTTTAAATTCTCTAATGCAGTTAAAATTTTCTTTACATCATTTTTTGTAATTATATTTTGTTGAAATAACATCAAAGCATGAGCTTGACTTCCAAGAATATCATAAAGGGCAATTTCAGAATCATCATTTATTGATGAAACATAATCCAAAGTAATATCACTCAAATCAGTACCAAGACGAGAACGATACATTACCTAAGGTTCTATAATGGTTATATATAGCAACAATGGTTTTCACGACATGAGCCAAGATATCAAACTGATGCGAGTAAAAATATTTGATGAGCTATCAAAGATTGTAGATCCAGAAATTAACACATCAATTGTAGAACTAGAATTAATTGATGAAGTAGATATCAATGACAGTAATGTCAAAGTGGATTTACATCTTACAAGTCCATTCTGTCCAGCAGTATTTGGTTTTAAGATTTGTCAAGATGTACACGATAATCTTTTGAAAGTAGATGGTGTAAAGGATGTTAAAGTTAATGTCTCAAATCACTTTATGGCTGAACAGATTAACAATCAAGTAAACAATAGCCCAAATCCAAAAAAACTAGGTTAACTTCTAAAACCTAGCATATATCCTCGAAGCAATTGAATTCCCATAGCAGGATCAACTCCTTTTGGACATACTTGACTACAAGAGCCAGCAAAATGACATCTCCAGATACCATGAGAGTCATCAATTATTTTTAATCTAGAATCTTTACCTTTATCCCTACTGTCAGCAACATATCGATATGCTTGAGCTAATGCTTGAGGTCCAACAAATGATGAATCAGTAGCCATTGTAGGACATGCAGAATTACATAAACCACATTTGATACAATTTGCAAATTGGATGTACTGTTCTACTTCTTCAGGAGTTTGTAAGAATTCTTTTTCATCAGATATTAGTTCAGTGTCATCTCTAATTAGATATGGTTTAATTTTTTGATGAGTGTCAAATAATTTTTCAAACTTTACTGCTAAATCACGAATTACTGGGAAATTATTCATTGGTTCAACAGTGACAACATTTGAATCTAATTCACTAATTTTTGTGAAACATGCCAATCTTGGTTTTCCATTAATTATCATTCCACATGAACCACATGTAGCTTGTCTGCAAGAATAACGAACTGCGACAGAATGATCATAATGTTTTTTCACATCAAGGATTGCTTCTAGAACAGTTGTCCATTTTTCATATTTGACATTAAACTCCATAAATTGACTTGATTCGTCATGTTCAGGATTATATCTTGAAATTTTAAGGATGATGGATTTTGCCGTTGGTGATTGTTCGTTTGAAATACTAGAAACCTGAGCCATTTCTATGCCATCCCCATGTTAGTCATAATAATTGTTCTTGAGCCGTATGCTATTAATCCAATCATTGCAACAAGGCAACCATAAGAAACAGCTTTTTCATAAAGTCTCCCTTGTTTTAATTCAAGTAAAATCACTCTTAATCCATTAAATCCATGAACAGCAAGAAGAACTAGAATTAATTCTAACATTATAGCATATGGAACAAATTTGTAATTAGCAAGGACATTTTCATATTCTAAAGATTCTGCATATCCCATAGTAAGACGCATCAAAATGTGAACTGCGACTAAAGCCACAGCTGCCAAAGCAGTCCCATAGTGGATTTTCATTATTGTGCTTTCTCTCATTTTATTCACCAAACATTACCGCTAAACCATACATCATTGCAACTGCTGCAAGAACCATGGCAGAGTAAATTCCTATTTTGTGTCTGTAATTTTGTGATGCTGGATCATATGGATAATCAGGTCTTGTAGGTTTTCCCACACCAACTCCCCCATGTCCCAACATCACTCGAACTCCATTTACAGTATGAAATACACACATTGCAATTACAATTGACATTATGATATGTCCCTCAGTAGTAGATATCATTTCCATGAATTCATTCCAACCGACTTGGCCTCGTAAAATATTACTTGTTTCATAAATATGACCTATAAAATATGCCAATAATCCCAATCCACTCAATCTCATTAACAAATATGCAACACGTTCAATTCCATATCTACGAGGATTAATCATTCCTCCAATACCTTCTCGGTGTTCGTCTTTTGACATCTAGTATTTCCTCTCCACTGGCTGGTACTTAGTAATTGTGACGGGATGTGTTTTCATTATTGGTTCGGTTGGATCATAGTAAGCAAGAGTATGGTGTAAAAAGTTAGCATCGTCACGTTTTGGGTAATCAGTTCTCGCATGTGCTCCACGAGATTCTTTTCTATTGATTGCACCAAGTAAAACAATCTCAGCTACTCTAAACATAGAGTCAAGTTCCATCACATTTGCAAAATTGGTATTGTACTCTTTTGCCTTATCATCAACATGCTTCCAAGTCTGCTTCTTTAAATCTCGAATTGTTTTAAGACCTTCAATTAGATTGGTTTCATTTTTGTAAACATATGCTTTATCATTCATTGTGTCAGTAAGTTGTTGTCTAATTTCATATGGATTAACATCGCCATTTCCTCTAAAGATTCCATCATAGATTCTCTTTTCTTCGGCGGCTACAAGATGATGTGGCCATGGATTTGTAGATTCGTTCTTTTGAATATAGTCAATTGCCAATTCGCCTGTAATTTTACCCCAAACAATGCATTCAGACGTAGAATTTGCGCCTAAACGATTAGAACCATGAACACTGTTACATGCAGCCTCTCCAGCAGCCCAAACTCCTTGAATTTCAGTTGCACCATCAATGTCAGTATGCAGTCCACCCATCATGTAATGGCATACAGGTCTAATGTCAAGTAAGTCCTTTGCAGGATCTTGACCTGAAAATTTAATTGATATTTCTCGAATTCCACCTAATTTCTCTTTAATTTTTTCGTCTCCAAGATGTCGTAAATCAAGTTTCATACAATCCACACCAGTTTCATGTTTGAATCCTCGCCCTTCTTGGATTTCAGTCATTATTGATCTTGAAACAATATCACGTGGAGCTAATTCCATTTTACCAGCTGCATATGTTTTCATAAATCGTTCACCTTTGTTGTTAAGAAGATATCCACCTTCGCCTCTAGCTCCTTCTGTAATTAGAATTCCAGATGGTAAAATTCCAGTTGGATGGAATTGTACAAATTCCATATCCTTGAGGGCCATACCAGCACGCAATCCCATATCCAAACCATCAGGAGTTGAAGAAAGAGCATAAGTAGAAAAACTGTATAATCTTCCAGCGCCACCAGTTGCAATGATGAGTGCTTTTCCTTTAATTGTGTAAAATGTTCCAGAACCTAATTCAATTGCAGTGACACCCATGAATCGTTTCCCATCATGAATGATGGATGTAACAAACCATTCGTTAAGATATTCAATATTTTCAAATTTTTGACATGTATCATACAAAGTTTGCATTTCAAAGAAACCAACTTTGTCTGATGCATATGTTGCTCTAGGAAAACTGTAACCACCAAAGTTTCTTTGATCAATTCTACCATCATCTCTTCTTGACCATGGCATTCCCCAATGATCTAATTGATGAATTTCTTGTGGCATTTCAACACAAAGTCTTTCAGCAACATCTTGGTCTGCAAGAAAATCACTTCCTTTTACAGTATCATAAACATGAGATTCAATTGTGTCACCTTCATCTTCAAAAAGAACTGCTGCTGTTCCACCTTCTGCTGAAACAGAATGTGAACGCATAACTTGAACTTTGGAAACAATTCCAATTTTGAGATGAGGACCTTTTTTGGCTGCAGCAATTGCAGCACGCAAACCTGCCAAACCAGAACCACAAATAATTAAGTCAAATTCTATGGAATCTACCATTTTTCAGTCAAACTTGCTTTGGGCGGGATAAATATGTAGTAATTGGCAGGCAGGATCCAAAATGTTAAAATATATCACTAGTGATATCACTAGTGATGATTTCTGAGTGGTTTCAGAGAGTAGGAAGCTCAGTCCCCAGAGGATTTTCAAGATATTTCATTTTAGAATTATTAAAAAAAACCCCTCATACCGGAAAGGAGATTATCGATTATGCTGTTGAACAAAGTAATGGCATTTGGAAACCATCACCAGGGTTGATCTATCCTTTGTTAGGTAGATTACTAGATGAAGGATTAATTGAAGAAACTAAAGATGGAAAATATCAACTAACAAAGAAAGGAAAGGACACAGCATCTGATGTTGACAAAGTAAATGATATTGTTAAAAAACAACTAGAAGTTTTGTTTAGATTAGGCAATGTAGGAAGATTTGTTGCAATAGATCTATTAGAAAAGATTTCAGCAATGGGATCTATCCTTAGTTCTAATTTTGCCAATATGACAGATGAAGAGACAAAAAAATACAAACAGTTTCTTGAATTAGAACTAAAAAAAGTTCAAGAAAAAGATGTAAAGAAAAAAGGTAAAGAAATCAAGATCGAGTAATCAAAAATAATTTCAGAATTGAATAGAGTACCAATTAAAATCATAAATAATTCAGAAAAAGAACACATTTATGAAAAATTTGAAAAGTATGTTAAAATCAAAAAAACCACTTGTGATCCCAGGCGTTTATGATGCACTAGGTGCAAAAATTGCTCAAAAAGTAGGATTTGATGCAATGTTCCAAACAGGTTATGGAACATCTGCCACATTATTTGGAATGCCAGACTATGGATTTATTGGAGCCGCAGAAACAGTAGATAATGCCAGAAGAATTTGCAGATCAGTATCAGTTCCAGTAATTGTTGATTCAGATACTGGGTATGGAAATGCTCTGAGCGTATGGAAATTAGTTAAGGAATTAGAATCAGCAGGAGCATCAGGTATTTTTCTAGAAGATCAAAAATGGCCTAAACGTTGTGGACATATGCAAGGGAAAGATGTTGTCTCTCAAGAAGAATATACCGAGAAATTATCAGCTGCAATCGATGCAAGGGAAAATAAAGATTTCATAATTGTTGCAAGAACTGATGCAAGAGCAACTAAAGGATTAGATGAGGCTATTGAACGTGGAAAACAAAATAAAAAAACAGGAGCGGATGCAGTTTTTGTTGAAGCCCCAAGAACATTAGATGAAATGAAAAATATTGGAAAAGAAATCAACGCACCACTTGTTGCAAATATGATTGAAGGTGGAGCAACTCCATTAAGTTCAGCAGAATTATTAAGTAAAATGGGATTTAACATTATTCTCTATCCACTGTCTGTTTTGTATGCAAATACATTTGCAACAATGAATATTCTAACTGAATTAAAAAAATCAGGAAATACTTCAAAGTATAAACAAAAAGTTGTCAATTTTGATCAGTTTAATGACTTGGTCGAACTTCCAAAGTTTAGAAAAATGGAAAAAAAATATGAAAAATTAAAGAAATAATAAAATAAAAAATTTCAAGTAAAGTACGATTAAGATGTAACTCGCTTTACTTCAATTTCTATTGTTGAAACGTTTCTTGTTCTACCGTCTTGTGACTCTAATGATTCTGAGCCAATTTTGATTTCTCCGATAGAGTAGCCTGCATTTTCAGTCTTTCGTGCAATGATTTGAGCTACGTCTACAGCACGTCCTATGCTGAGTCCTCTAGCTTTGATGTTGACGGTAGGTAAGTTTGCCAATTGAATTAGCGCTGATGTTACATATGCCATCAATGGTTTCTTACCAATGAATACGGTGTCTCTGGTTTCATTTGACATGCAAAATTTGGTATTTAAGGATAATTTAAAGCTAAAAGGATATTTTCCAATTAAATCAAAAAACTTTGAAAAATTTGAACCATTATTAACTAGAAAGAAGGAATTTAATCAGAACTTGAAAAATATTTCAAATGTTTTAGAATTTGGAACTAGTGATGAAAAAATCAAAATTTTGGAGACCTTGAATGATACAGATAATCCAGAGATTCTAGAAAAAATAATTTTAAAATTAGATGACGAAGACATTCAAGTAAGAGGAGAAGCTTTTAGTTCACTTTTATTAAATAAAAAAAAGATTTCAAATTATTTAATTAATAATTTGAATGCTGCAAATAAAAACATCAGAGGTTTTGTATCATTAGTATTAGCAAATAGAAATGAAACATCAGCCATTCCTGAAATAATTAAACTAGTAAAAGATGAACGCTCTATGGTGAGGTCGTGTGCACTAGGAGCATTAGGATATCTAAAAGCTCAAGAAGCTCAAAATATTTTTCTAGAAGCATTATCAGATTCTAACATAGAAGTAAGGAAAAGTGCATTACAAGCAATCATTGATTTAAAAATTATAATTTCGGAAGACGAAATCAATAAAAAATTTAAAGAAAGAGATAGTGAAATTGAAAAAATGATTTCTTTAATAAAAAAATAAGTGGACCGGAAGGGATTTGAACCCTCGATCCCATGCATGCCATGCACATATCCTACCGGACTAGACGACCGGCCCAATTAATCAGAATTCTGATTGAAATATCTTTTTCAAATTGGTTATTAACGTTTAGCGGTCACAAAAGATAATCGAGTTATGAAATTAACACAATATATTTAAAGTCGCAAATCCTGATTGAATCGTTATGGTAGTAGATAACAAAGCAACTGTCACTTTTGTACAATTATTGAAAGAAGACCTTGTAATAATTAGAATGGTTCCAAAAGATGGTCCTGTTCCAGATTACAAAGCAGGTCAATTCATTACATTAGGATTACCAAATCCTGTAGAAAATGGAAAAATTGTCAGACGAGCTTATTCAATTGCATCTCATCCAGAAAATAAAGATTATGTGGAACTAGTAATTAGATGGGTTAGAAAACCACTACCAGGTAGACTAACTACTCAAATATTTAATGTAAAAGAAGGAGACGAAATTCTTTGGTTAAAACCTACAGGTCGAGCATTATTAATTAATGAAGAATTTTCAAATGGTCAAAAAGATAACAGACGAATTGTTTGTATTGGTGGAGGAACAGGTTTAGCACCATTTGTAAGTTTTGCACAGCATCTTCATGATACAGGTGACAAACGAGAAATAATAGTTCTACACGGAGCTAGTTATGTTGATGAATTAAGCTACAAGGACTTACTTACTAATCTAGAAAATGAGAGCATTGCAAGAGGTAAAGATGAATGGAATTTCAAATATAGAGCTGCAATCAGTAGACCGCAAGAATGGTTTAACAGATCATGGGCAGGACAAGTTGGAAGAGTTGAAACATTCCTAAGACCAAGAGACGGCGGACTTTCACCATTAGAAGAATTAATTGGAGATAAAATTACTAAAGAAAATACAATATTCTATGTTTGTGGATGGCAAGGAACCATAGATGGTGTCATGGACTTTTTGAATCCTAAAGGCTTTGTCACTGAACATGATAAACGTGAAGACGGAAGTTTTGAAGTCAAATACGAATCATACGGATAGATCTTTTAAAAATTCAATCATTGAAATATGAGAATTATTTATGTGATGTAATTGATTACAGCGCTTTATCTTGCACATCTAAATCCAGTGACAAATGCACATGTTGAAATAATTACAGAATTAAAAAAACAAGCAGACATTGTCAAAGTAATGCCCGTCGTCTTTAAAGATGAGGATAGAGAAATTAATAGTAAAAGTTTTCCATTTAATTTTGAAACCAGGAAAAAAATGTTGGAAGTTATTTTTGGAGATACAATCAAAATTACAGATGATTACGCATTTCAAGCACCTTTTAAGAAATACTTGCCACCACTAGTAAGAAGAAAGTCATGGAAATTAAGAAAACAAATCCTTGATGGAGTTAAGGGTGACTTTTTTTCATACACTGGAGATAAAGCTGAAGGATACATGTTGAAAATGTATAGACTAAAACCAAAAATTGGTGAACGAAAAGCATTGTCTGCAACATCAGTTAAAGAAAAACTGTATGAATCTGCACTAGAAAAAAATACTACTTGGAAAGAAGATGTTCCAGAAGAAATAGTCAAAATTATTGAAGAAGATTGGAAAACAGTTGAGAAATTTGCAAATGAAGAAGATCAAACTACAAGAATTGTAGGAATGAAATTTCCTAAAGAAGGATATTCAAAATAATTATTTCAATTAGTCTTTAGAGATTTCTTTTAATTCTAATTGTAGATTTAGAAAATGTATAACGCTGTTCATCTCATATGGTTTATGGACTATAGCAGTTGGTTGTAGCTTATCCAGTCTATCTGAAGTCTCATCAGAAGTATCTGCAGTAATCATTATCACAATAGATGATGGATCTATTTTTCTTATTTCTTCCAAAGCATATAATCCATCAAATTCAGGCATCATAATATCTAAAAATACTACATCAGGTTTTAATTTTTGAAAAGAGAGTACTGCTTCTTTTCCATTTTGAACTTTATCAATAATTTTGATATTATTAACCTCAAGTAATTCAGAAAGCAACTCTAAATTTGGTTGATCATCATCTGCTACAATTGCAGTTGTCATGTATGATCTTATGCAAATGGGTTTTAATATATTGTGGATAAAACAAAATAAATGAAAATTCTAATAATCGCAATTATAGTCGGGGTTGGAATTACCATTGGAAGTTTCACATTATTTTATCCAGAATCAAAAGATTTTGAAATTCAAAATAATGAAAAAATAGAATATGATGAAACCATAACAATTGGAATAATACATAGAGATTCTGAAAAAATGTTCAAGAGATATCAGCCCTTAGCTGACTATCTTGCAAGAGAACTAAGTGATGATACAGTCATATACAAAGGAATTGCAAAAATTTTACCTTCAGAACAACAAATGATTCAATCTGTAAATAATGGAGAAATTGACATTTTTTTTGATAGTCCTCTTATCGGGATGAAAATTGCTAGCAATACAGACTTGGAACCATTTTTACTTTCATGGAAAGAAGGTCATAGGAATTATCATTCAGTATTCATCACATCTATAGATTCAGATATTTCATTTGAGAATTTACATGGTAAAACAATGATTTTTGAAGATAGAGAGTCAACCTCAGGATATTTTCTTCCAGCAATTCATCTTCAAAAAGCAGGATACGACTTTGATTGGGAATCATCAAAGGATTTTTCATATGTATTTAGTTTAGATGATGAAAATACACCAATTTGGATTCTTGAAGGAAAAGGAGATGTAGGTGCTACATCAAATTTAGATTTTGAAGATATTCCATTAAATATTAAAGAAAAATTAAAAATTATAGAATCTACGGAATCAGTTCCTAGACAAATAATATTTGTAGATAATAGTTTTGAATTTCAGATAAAACTAAAAGAAATTCTGCTTAAAATGAACGAAACCCCAGAAACCCAAGAAATTTTGAAAAAGATTTCAAAAATTAATCAATTTTCTGAAATTGATATTGAAAAAGATTTGAAGATAATTAATGAATTAATGGAATTGATTCATTAAAATGAAACTAAACCAAAAAATTATTTTAATATCAATCATACCTCTGATAATTTCTACATCAGTGGTTACTGTAATTATTACAGAAATGACAAATGATGATTTACTTGATTCATCAATTTCACACATCAAATCACTTTGTGAATTAACAGAAAATCAAATGAGAAACCCCATGAATAATTTGGATATTGATCAAATGAATGAAATAATTGATAATCTTGAAAATCAAGAAGGAATTATTCAAGTTTTAGTACTTTTTCCAGATGGTCGACTATTAACAGATGGAACAAATAATGATTTCAATTATGGTACAACTTTTGAAGATAATTTCATACAGAAATCAATTGTTTCATCTGAAGAATTATTGATACTAGAAAATAATATGATTAGAGTATCAAAACCGATAATTCTTCATGAAAAAATAGGCATTTTGGTATTAGATTATTCAACAAAAAATATTGAAAAATCCATACAAATCTCAATTTCAAATATTGTGATTACATCAATTTCAATAATCACAATTGTAGGAATAAGTGCCATATATCTAAGCAAGTCAATCAGTTTGCCAATATTAAAAATGAAGAAAAATGTAGAATTGATTTCAAAAGGAGAAATTAGAATTGAAAGTAATAAGTCAGGAATTACAGAATTAGATGAATTATCAAAAACGATTGCAGAATTGGGAATAAAAATTGAAAAATATCAAAAAGAACTAGTGAAAAAAGAAAGATTATCAACAATTGGTGAAATGGCTGCAAGAATTACCCATGATCTTAGAAATCCATTAACTACAATAAAAAATTCAATTGAAATTTTAAAGATAAAAAAACCAGAAATTGTAAAAGATAATCAACAATATTTTGATATGATGCATGATGCAGCATCAAGAATGAATCATCAAATAGATGAAGTATTAGGATTTGTTAAAATTAAACAGCCTGAAAAAACAAATGTAAAATTTCAAGAATTACTATCAAAAATTCTTGAAACTATAGAGGTCCCAAATAATATTGAAATCAAAAAACCAAAAGAAGATCATACTATTTGGTGTGATTCAATTCAATTGCAAAACGTTTTGATAAATTTAATTCTAAATTCAATTCAATCCATAGGAAATGATCAGGGTAAAATAACAATCAATTTAGAAAAAGAAGATGAATCGGATAAAATAACAATTGAAGACACTGGTAGTGGAATTCCAGAATCTTCACTTGAATTAATTTTTGAGCCACTATACACTACGAAGCAAAATGGTACAGGACTAGGTTTAGTTAGTTGTAAAAATATCATCGAATCTCACAAAGGTAAAATTTACGCACAAAATTCCTCAAAAGGAGGAGTAATTTTTACAATCTTAATTCCTAGTCTAAAAGAAAAAGAATAGATTGAAAATAGATTAATACACATTCGATAAAAGTTTCCTATGAAACTTCCATTATCAAAATATGTATGGTTTGATGGAAAGTATGTTCCTACAGAAAAAGCTCAAGTTCCAATTACAACCCATGCAATTCATTATGGAACATCAATTTTTGAAGGGATAAGAGCATATTGGAATGGAAAAAGTCTCAATGTGTTCAGACTAGATGAACATGTAAAACGATTTAGAAGATCAGGACAATTTTATAATATTTCACTTAATTTTACAGACCAAGAAATCACTAATGCAATAATTGGCATTTGTAAAAAAAATAAAATAAACAAATCCTGCTACATTAGACCATTTTATTTTGTAGGGGATTATGGAATCAATCTACATGTAACTGAAAAAGCACCAACATCTGTTGCAATCTTTACATTTCCTTTTGGAGATTTATTTAACAAAAATGGAATAACAGCAGGGGTTGTATCTTGGAGAAAATTCTCAGACATGTCAACTCCCCCACAGGCAAAAATGGGAGGAAACTATCTTAATTCAATTATTGCCACACAGGAAGCAAAACGAAATGGTTTCGATGAAGCAATTTTACTTGATCATAATGGAAATGTAAGTGAGGCACCAGGCGAGAACATCTTCATAGTTAGAAATGGTCAATTAGTTACCCCATCTCTTGCATCATCTGCATTAGAAGGAATTACTCGTGATGCAATAATCAAAATCGGAAAAGATTTGGATATAGATGTGGTTGAAAGAGACATTACAAGAAGCGAATTAATCATATCAGAAGAAATTTTTCTTACAGGCACTGCAGCCGAGATCACACCCATCATAAAGATGGATTCAATACAAATAGGAAATGGTAAGCCAGGAGATATTACAAAAAAGATGATGCAAGAATATACAGAGATAGTAATGAACAAAAATGATGATTATTCTCATTGGTTAACTGAGGTATATTAGATGAAAATTGTTCAGATTGGAACCGGTGGATGGGGAAAGAACCATACAAGGATTTTATCTCAACTGGGAGTACTAGTAGCTGTTTGTGATGCAGATTCTCAAAAGAGTAAAGAATATGGAGAAAAATATTCAGTCAATCACTATGAATCATTAGATGAGTTATTATCTTCAGAAGAATTTGATGGTGCTTTTGTAGTAACTCCCACATCAACTCACACTGTAATTGCAAAAAAATTGTTAGAGGCAAAAAAACATGTCTTTGTAGAAAAGCCAATGACATACCAATCAGAAGACGGTGAAATACTTGCAAAAATAGCAGAAAAAAACAAAGTAATTCTAACTTGTGGTTATATTGAAAGATTCAATCCTGCAGTGGACGTAGTAAAGCAAATGGTCAAAAATAAAAAATATGGAGATTTAGTCATGCTTGAATTTCATAGAGAAAATAGGATGCCTCTTCACATCAAAGATGTCGGAATTATTTATGATACATCAGTTCATGATATAGATACTGCAAACTGGTTGTTTGATGATATGCCACAAGTAGTATTTGCAAGAGCAGGAAAAATTAAACATGAACATGAAGATTTTGCAAGTATTATGTTAGGTTACAAAAATGACAAAGTTGCAATTATCTCATCTAACTGGATTACACCTAAAAAAGTGAGAAAATTCAGTGCGGTATGTACAGATGCAATCATTTCATCAGATTTTATCAGTCAAGAAATTATTGTAGAAAAAGATGAAGAATCAGAAACTGTCCAAAATGAAAAACAAGAACCATTACTACTGGAAATTCAAAGTTTTCTTGGAGCTATTGAAGGAAAGAATGAACAAGTTGTAAAATCACAAGAAGCAGTAAATGTAACAAAAATTGCTGAAGCGGCACTTTTATCTAGTCAAAAAGGAATACCCATCTATCTGGATCTAAAATGAATAAAACAATGATGGATATTTTAGCATGCCCAATAGACAAGAATCATCCTTTAGAACTATTTGAGATAAAAGAAAAAAATGACATCGTATCAGAAGGTGCCATATTTTGCCCAAAATGCTCTAGATTCTATCCAATAATTGAGGAAATTCCAATCATGTTGCCTGATGAATTACGTGACAAAAAACAAGAGATCGAATTTCTAAAAAACTACAAGGAACAATTACCTGAAAAAATTATTACAAAAGCAAATCCATGGCACTTGTGAGATAATGGTTACTAATTTTATTTCAGAAAAAGCAAAAATTGGTGATAATGTTCAGATTTGGCATTTCTCATATGTTGGAGATGACGTAGAAATTGGTGATAATGTCAAAATTGGATCTCTTGCACATATTGATTACGATGTAAAAATTGGTGAAAATACAAAGATTGAAGGTCAAGCATACATTCCACCACTCTCCAGAATTGGAAAAAATGTATTCATTGGACCAGCTGCAGTACTAACAAATGATCCTTATCCAATGTGTGACAAAATGATAGGTGTTACAATTGAGGATAATGTGATTATTGGAGCACGTGCAGTAATCAAAGCAGGGGTCACTGTAGGAAAAAATAGTGTTGTCGCAATGGGGGCAATTGTTACAAGAGATGTTCCTGAAAATACAGTTGTGATAGGATCACCAGCTTCAATTAGATACAGTAGAGAAGAATACGACAAAAAACAAAGACAATGGAAAGAAAATTAAAGTTTAATTTCTTTTTTAAAAATCCAATTCTTTATCTTTGACAAAATTAAAATCCAAATTACAACAAGAAATATTGCAATAACAGCTTTAATTACAGATGCAAGAAACCAATCAAATTCTCCAAATCCTGAAATTGAAATTGGTCCTAGAATAGTAACTATAATTCCACCACCTACAATTATCAACCCCCACATTGCAAACAAGAAAACAAAAAGTTTAGATTTCAAAGTGACACTCCAATCATAAATGCAGTAATCACTGCTAAAATTCCTGAAAATACAGTTAATTTGAAAATTGCATATCCTACTTGTTTTTCAGACATTGGACCTCCTGCAAGAATAAGTCTAACTAAAGTAACAGGTGCTTTCTTATCATCAGTTGCTTTTAGTAGAAAATTTTTAGTGTGTTCTACAGGTTTTCCCTTGATTTGTCTGTGTTCTACAACTCGTTTTACGCTCGATAGGAACAAAAAGGAGTTTATCACGGCAGGCAAAAGTGCAATGGCTGCAATTATTTCAACACCACCTACAATTGCAATAGCCCCATACATTGCACCCAGTGTTAATGCTCCAGAATCACCTGGAAATATCTTACTTGGAACTTTATGATATTTGTAAAATGCTAATGAAACAAACCCAAGGGGTAAACTAACAATTGCAATTTCATAATTTTGTACAATGAATAAACAAATAGACAACGAGAAACTGGCAATTACCATAAATCCGCTTGCAACTCCATTAAGAACATCAATAGAGTTGATAGTATTTCCAGTAATTGGAATCATAAATATTATCAATATAAGATATAATGCTGGAATTTGCACTGTTCCAAATAATGGAAATGCAAGATTAGTGTCATATGCACCAAGTGCAATGATTGGAATTGCGGCAATTGCTAGTGCAAGTGGTTTAAACCATCCACCCATTACTTTTCGATCATCAACATATCCAATAACACATGCAGCTGATGTTGTAATTAGGATAGCAAGGATTTCATTCATTTGTAAAAATGCATAAAGAACTAGTTCTGATGCAATAATTCCTGCAAGAATCACAGGGCCACCAGGTCTTACCACCATGATATCTTCTTTTTTGTTCATATCTTTTACTGCAAAATTTCTTTTTTCTAAAATTTTGATTAAAGGCGGAGTCATAAAAAATACTATAAAGAATGCAACAATGCAAGAAATTATTGCTGGAATTAGTAAATCAATCAATTATCTAACCTTTCGTAGTTCTGCCTTTATGTTATCCGCAATGGTTGAACCAATTTTATCAATTTCTGCTAATTTATTCACAGGAATTTTTCTCAAATCATCCAGATTCTTGATACCATGTTTGAAGAGAACTCGGGCTCTAACTCTTCCAATTCCTTTTACTCTGACTAAATCAAGTAGTTCTTCTCTTATTCCATAAACTACTCTATTTCGCAAATCACCCAATTCTTGAAGTAAATCAGACCTCTCAACATGCTTGGATATCTCCCTAAGACAATAGGATAGCCAATTGGCATTCTCAGTCATCCTATGCATGTCCCCAGACTCGATTCCGAGGCTATCTGAGAGAGATAATTCAGTGGATTCAGTAATCCAAGATTGTAATGCCAAAAGACTTCTTGAGCAATCATACTCGGAGATTGGTTCTAACAATTGTGAAGAATTATTCTCTATCATTAAACTCGCAGTTTCATAGTCTTTTTGTCGAAGTGAAAATTTTGGGAAAAATTCTTCGCAATTTGTAATTAAATGCAAAAATCCAAAAGTATGTTTTCTTTCTTGAGAAATGTTTTCAATTGAATCTCTAAAGTAAGTTGCAGTTAATGGATCAATATACAACATTGATGTCTTTTTTCCAAATTCAGTTGCAGCATATCTCTCACCTTTTTTAATTATGAGAAATTTACTTGAAAGAAAACGTAGCGATATGTCAATTGCAAATTTTAATGTAGGTTTTCTTGATTGTAGACCACCCAATGTTTGTAAAAAGAATTCTAAAATATCTTCTTTTTTAATTCCTGGATGTGTAACTATGACACTCAAAATATGAGTTCGTAAAGATTTATCATCTGTAATTTTAGATACAATTGCTTCTGGTTCTCCATTAATGTAATATTCTATTAGATCTTCTGTGTTGCCATTTCCAACAATGATTGATTCCCCATAATCATCATATTGTGGTCTTCCAGCTCGTCCACAAAGTTGTTTGTATTCTAAAATACTAATCGGTCTGTTAGCACCAACTTTGGCATTATACCTGTTAATGTTAGATATGACAACTCGTCTCGCTGGAAGATTGACACCCGCAGCTAAAGTTGGAGTAGACGATAATAGTTTGATCGTACCTTTACGAAATTCTGTTTCTATTGTTTCTCTGCATTTTTGATTTAGACCTGCATGATGAAATGCAACTCCTTTTTTTACCAATAATGCCAATGTCTTGACTAGTTCAGTATGTTCATTTTCAGATAGAAGTTTTTTTGATGTTTTTTCTAATTCCATAATTTCTTTTTTTTCCAATATCTGAAATATTGCATCTGCTGCTTTTGTTGCAAGAGACTTTGAGCGAGTTCTAGTCTCTGCAAAAACTAGAGATTGGCCTCCCTGATGTACGGATTGCACGCCTAAATCAATAGGAGTTCCCATTAAACTACGCTCAACTTCAAAAGTTTTACCATCACTCATTGTAACTTGACCTTCATCACATACTCCTTCAGATAATGGAACAGGTCTCCAGTCATTTTTTACTAGTTTACATTCAAGCCAGTCTGCAATCTCATCAGAATTTGTAATCGTTGCACTAAGACCTACAATCTGAGGTTTTGTTTCTAATAATTTGAGTTGTGTAAGAATCATCTCCAGGGTTGGACCCCTGCTCTCATCTCCAATCAAGTGAACCTCATCAGAAATTACTAGACCTATATCATCAACCCATTCTGCACTGTGGCGTATAATAGAATCCATTTTTTCATTTGTTAAAATCAATACATTACTTTTTTCTAAATTTTTTTCAATGTTTTCAAAGTCACCTGTAGATATTGCAACCTTTACTTTATTTCCTAAAGCAATTTTTTCCAATTTTTTAAATTCAGTAAATTTTTCTGCAGCTAGTGCACGTAATGGACTAAGATAGATCACCTTCCCTTTGTTATTTGATAAATAACTCAACATTGCAAGCATTGCAATCAGAGTTTTCCCACTTGCAGTGGGAGCTGATACTAGAATGCTTTGTCCATCTAGTAATCCAGACTTTACACTGTCAGCTTGTGGAGGATATAATTTTGTAAAACCTTGTGATTTTAGAAATTCAATTGCTGATTCTGGAAGTTTTAGTTTATCTATATTCATACTCGGTTATAGTGACCGGGTTTTGATTCATAAATAGATGCTTCTCTGAGCATTCTTCTAATGTAGTTTCTTGCCTCTTCTTCAGTGAATTTTTCACTCTTTTCTAGTTCTTTTACAAATATCCTCTCTTCAACTGGAACTTTGTTATCTCCTTCAAGACCCTTGAGAACATCCATGAATAACTGCATCTTAGAAACCTCACTTCTTGGTTTTCCTTGCAATACACCAAGATCAACTTTACCAGTATTAACATCGACTCCTGCATCCTGCAGCATACTCTGAATTAGGAATATTGCACGTTCAGCATCTTCTTCCTCTACCTTGTCTTTCATGAGTAACCTTGCTCTAGCAGTTGAAAGTCGGATTATACCCTCTAGTTGTCTAGGAGTAACTGTAATCATTTCTTCAGATTCTACATTTCTCATTTGAAGATAGTAATCGAGGATTTTAGTTTCAGCCTCTGGTGTTAATTCAGGCACCCCACGTTTTGCATATGATAGATATTTTGTTAGTAAATCAACTTCAATGACAGATTTTTTGTCTGTACCTTGAGTAGTGTTTCTTCGAATAATGTGTTTTGCAATCATCATATCTCTTTCTTTAGTTGGGATATCTCTTACAACAAAGATCAAGTCAAATCTTGTGAGCAGTGGAATTGGTAAATTAACATTTTCTGTAATATTTTTGAAAGGATCATACTTTCCATACATGGGGTTTGCTGCAGCCAAAATTGAAGTTCTTGCATTTAGGGTAGCTACAATACCACCTTTTGCAATACTTGCAGATTGTTGTTCCATTACTTCGTGCAATGCACTTCTGTCTTCAGGTTTCATCTTGTCAAATTCGTCTATACTTACAAGACCTTGGTCACCTAGTACAACTGCACCAGCTTCTAACATCATGATTCCAGTTTTGTCTCTAACTACAGCAGCTGTAAGACCGGCAGCTGTAGAACCTCTACCAGATGTATACAAACCTCTTGGTGCAATTCTTGCACAAAACTTTAACATTTCTGATTTTGCAGTACCAGGATCTCCAACTAGAAATACGTTAATGTCTCCTCTAATTTTACTTCCATCACCAAGTAATCTTTGGTTAGAACCAACAATCAGTAATAGAATAGCTTCTTTGATTAATGATTGACCTTGAATGTGGGGTGCAAATGAATCAATTAATCTTTGATAAACATCAGAGCTTTGACTGAGTGATTTGATTAGTTTTTCTTCTTCAGGAGAAATTTCTTCTCTGCCAATTTTTCTGTCAGTTTTAGAACCACGTCCACTTAAAAATTCAATGTTATTGCCTTCAATTCTTAATCGATATAACCCACTATGTCCTCTCTGAATTCCTGCAACTGACTCTTGCTCAACACGCACTACACCAGTTAGAATAATTCTATCTCCAGGTCTTGAATTATCTACTAAATCCTGCCTAATTGTAACATCGATATAGTGAGGTAATTGTCCAGGAGGTAAATCTTCAGGAAGTTCTTGTAATCTCAAAATTTGAAAATCGATAAACTTGCTAGATTCAGGCTTTAATTCAAAGTCTCGGTGTTTACAACTAGGATTATCACAAACAATGGGCATTTTAACATCCATACCCTTTAGTTGAATTACTTTTGTCGGATGTTCATCAGGACATACAAAAACTAATTCTTTTGCAAGAGGTTTTACCTCAGATGCTCTCACCACCATTCCTGAAACACTTGTTATCTTTCCAATAGTTTCAGCAGTGATTTGTCTTAGACTTCGCTCTAATGGGAAATTAATTAATCTAACACGAACTTCATCTTTGATTTTTTCGGCATATTCAGGAAATCTTGTTTGAAGTGCTTCTTTTATTGCTCTCCCAAATGCATCAAATAATCTATCAGGATTTTGAGAAAATATAATCTCAATTTGTGGCTCTATTACCAAATCATTATAATCAACGATGATAAATTTTGCATTCTTTGGCATCATCTCATCGATTGCATCTACATACTTGTAGTTGCCATCTCTATCTTTGAATCGAGTTAAGAATTCTTTTACTTTATCTGATAAAGCAGAATCTGTAAACGTACTAGCTTGAGCCATGCTCATTACGTTCTCCTCTTATCTGTTTTTCAAACTCTACACTGTTTTCATAAATTGTTTTGTAAAAGATATTCTCCTCAACAGTTAGTTTGTTGTATAGCTCTGAATTGAGTTTAATAGAATCTGCAATTTTTACCAATTTACCCCTTCTCATTCTGAATAATTCCAACATCATACTTTCAACTTTATCAAAATCATCATTGTTTAATTCATTCATTGATTCTTTCAACTTTATGTAAAAATGAGGATCAAGCGTAGAGATTTGATATTCGCCAACCATCTTTTCTTTTGATAGGGCTTGTTTTAGTTGTGTAATCATATCTGGAGAATTTAGTGTTCCCACTTTATTCTCTGAGAGAATTTTTCCTATCCATTGAGGCATGTTGTTTGTATCACCCTGAGTACCCTCAATTTTCATACCTGCTACATTATACTTGAAATCTTGATTAACCGTAACTTTAGCATCCTTTAGGCGATATCCAATTGAATGCACTTTTTCTATTTTGTCTATTTCCATTTGAGATCACTTAATCTGATTTAGATCCTCAAGTACCGGATCGATCAATTCTGTTAACAATTTAGTGAGATCATTTGATCCTAATTAATTTCAGGCTGATCGCATGTAATTACGTCAAATTTTGATTTTAATATGAGGCATATGATAATAACCAATTCGGATTTATTAATGGGAATTAGTCTTTGATACACATGACTGCGACTGGAATGTGGGTAGAAAAATATCGGCCAATGAAACTTTCTGAAGTTGTAAATCAAACTGAGATTATTGGTAGTCTGGAAGCTTTAATCAAAGATCCAACAGATATGCCACACTTGATGTTTTCAGGTTCTGCAGGTGTTGGAAAAACAACTGTTGCATTATGTATTGCAAGACAAATTTTAGGAGATTATGCTAAAGACTACACACTGGAGCTAAATGCATCTGATGAGAGAGGAATAGGAATGGTCAGAGAGAAAGTAAAGAAATTCTCAAGATTTGCAGGAATGGCTGAAGTTCCATTCAAAATTATCATTTTAGATGAAGCCGATGAAATGACAAATGATGCCCAAACAGCACTAAGACGAATCATAGAAGATACTGCCAAAATATGCAGATTTATTTTCATAGCAAATAATATTTCAAAAATTATAGACCCAATTCAGAGTAGATGTGCCACTTTCAAATTCACATCAATTCCTGAAGAAGACGTGATTGGCAGACTAGAGGAAATTGCCAAAAAAGAGAAGGTGAAATCTGACAAAAAAGGCCTTAAAGCAATTTATGATTATTCTGAAGGAGATTTGAGACATGCAATTAACTTAATGCAAGCAACAGCAAGTCTTGGTGGAATTACTGAAGAGAATGTAATATCATCAGCAGGATTGACAAAAACTTCAGACGTTGATGAGATTCTAAAAATTGCATTGTCTGGAAAAGTTCCAGAAGCCAGAGAAAAAATGATAGAATTAATCAAAGTTTATGGAATGTCAGAATCAGATTTTCTAAAATATATCAACTCTGCAGTATTCAAATCAAAACATGAAAAATTAGCAGATATTTTAGAGATAATTGCAAAGTATGATTATAGAGTTCTAGTTGGGGCAAATTCTGAAATTCAATTATCTGCAATGTTAGCAGAACTAGCTAAAGTAGAAAATTAAAAACGCAGAGAGAGGGATTTGAACCCCCGTATGCTTGCGCACACAGGCTCTCAAGGCCCGCGCCCTACCGAGCTAGGCGACCTCTGCAAAAAATGTTGAACAATAGAGGTTAAAATCTGTTGATGTAAAATAGAAAAATAAGAAAAAAGAAAAAATTCTTTAATCGTGTGCGTGAGGTCCGCCACCACTGGATGGCATTTTAACATATGTTCCTGCTGCCTTCTCGTGCCATTCTTGATTTGATGCTTCAATTCGAATAGCTCCTTCAGGACAGATTTCTTGACATGCCATACAAACTGTACAATCATGTTCTCTGATTGGTTGTGATTTGTCTGTATAATCTAATCTTTCATCTTGTTCTGTAAGACCAGTACCTTCAAAAGTTTCTCCCATACATTTGTCTGCTGGAATATCTTTTTCAGTTCTGTACCATTGGAAGGTTTGAACAGGACATACACTCATGCATGAACCGGCTGCAACACATGAATCCCAATCGACTGCAACTGTAGTACCATGAATTCCTAGAGGAACTTGTGTTTCTCCTCTTGCTTCATAGGCTGCTTTTACATCGTCGTTTGAGAATGCTGCACCATCGGATCTTCCGTCACCCCAGATGAAATGTAGATTTTCACCATCTGCATGACTTGTTTTTCCTTTTGGCTTTACGTCGTTATGACAAAAGTCTTCAGGAATTTGTAGATCTACCATAATACCATATTTGTAGAATATTATTTAAATCTAAAGAAAGTTAGTTGGGACTAAATTAAAAAAAATAGAAAAATCAAAAATTTCTAGGTTTAGATTCTAAAGATTACAAAGTTTTTGCAGCGCTTTCATGTTTTTCAACATTTGATTGATCAACTTTGATAGCTGCTGGAGGGCATACTGAAACACATGCCATACACCAGATACAATCGTGTTCTCGGATTGGATCTGCTTTATCAGTGAGATCTTTGCGTTCATCTTTTACATCACTTCCAGTTCCGGCAAAGGTTTGACCGACAACATCTTTTGCTGGAATATCTTTTTCGGTTCTATACCATTGAAATACTTGTACAGGGCAAGCCTCAATGCAAGCACCATCTGCAACACAAGAATCCCAATCTACAGCAACCATTGTACCGCTGACACCAAGAGGAACTTGTTCTTCTCCTCTTGCTGCATAAGCTGCAACAACATCTGCATCTGCTAATGTTTCAACTTGTGAACCATCAGTGTTTTTGGTTTTACCTGGACCCCACATAATATGGAAATTTCCATCATCGAGGTTAATTTTTCCAATTGGCTTTAGGCCTTCAGGAAAATTTTCTGCTATTGGCATGTTACAATTTTCTTAGAGTTATTATTTAAAGCTAGATAGCTGTATAACGAACAGACAAGTGAATAATCGATCAATTAGGAAGGGAAATTTCCTTACGTTCATAACGATCAAAGATCAATACTCTGGATATGGATATTATCAAGTATGATGTGTATCGTGGACCAAACCTTGGAGTTTACATTAGTGTCAACGATAGTATTGGACTAGTCCCAATGGGATTTGCTCAAACCAAAGCTGATAAACTTGCAAAATATCTCAATATTGAAATTCATCATACAGCAATTGCAAATACCAGATTGATTGGGGCATTGTCAGTTATGAACAACAAAGGAGTTTTACTACCATCTACAGCTTATCAAAATGAATATGATTATTTGAAAGCTGAAACAGATTTAGAAGTTGGAGTTTTAGATACTAAATTTAATGCACTAGGGAATGTTATCTGTGCAAATGATAAAGGAGCAGTTGTATCACCATGGTTATCAAAACAAGATTGTCAAACCATTTCGGATGTTTTGGGAGTTGAAGTTATTCAGAAAAAAATTGCAGGTTTTAACCAAACAGGAGTTGTTCTTGTTGCAAATAATTCAGGAGCTGCCATCCATCCAGAAGCTAATGAAGAAGATATGAAGACAATAGCTAATATGTTAGGCGTAAAAATTGAGCAGAGTTCAATCAACAATGGCATCCCATATGTTTCATCAGGCATATTAGTAAATAATCACTGCATGGTAGTAGGATCTTTGACCAGCGGTCCAGAAATAATGATGTTAACTAGAGCTTTTCTAAATTAAGAATAGATTTTGGGTCTTCAGTTAGTTTTTCAAGTGAGATAATTCCTTCAGTTCCATTTATCATATCTTTGAGAACTACATTGCCATTCTCTAGTTCTTGTGGACCAACAATGATTGCAAATTTTGAATTTGTTGCAATATCCATTTGTTTTTTCATATTACGACCTGCTAAATCAATGTCAGTTGGAATATTGTTGAGTCTTAACAATGATGTAATGGAATGAGCCACTTTTTGCATTTCTTCATTAATGTATAGGACTGCAACTCTGCTTTGTTTAGTTTCTGTAATTATTTTTTGCTCTTGCATTGTTAGAATAATTCTTTCGACACCGCCGGCAACTCCTGTTGCACCAATGTCTTCTCTGTTGAATGCTTTGGTTAGTGTATCATATCTTCCTCCACCAGCTAGTGCACCAAGTTTTGAGTTTTTATCAAATACTTCAAAAACAATTCCTGAATAATAGTCTAATCCCCTAACAATGCCGAAATTAATTCTAACATTTGAAACTCCCCTATTCTCTAGTGAGTCAATTAATGATTTTAGTTCATCCCAAGATTCTAGTTGAGATGTATCAAATACATTTTCCACTTCAGAAATTGTTCCTTTAATTTGTGCAAATTCTAAAATTTTTTCTAACTTTTCTGTTTCGTATCCCTTTTCTTGAAATTCAGTCAGGATTTGCTCTTTTGATTTTTTTGCAATCTTATCGACTGCACGTAAAATATTTGCAACTAATTCTGGTTCTTTAGAATCAAATACTTTGTTAATGTAAGATTCTACAAGATTTCTGTGATTGATATCAATTGTAATGTCTTTGAGTAATAATGAATCAAATAATCTGGAAGTTATTTCTATGATTTCGGCTTCTGATTCGAGGCTAGCTTTACCATAAACTTCGACATCCCATTGGTGAAAGTATCGATATCTCCCTTTTTGTGGTTCATCATATCGAAACACTCCACCAAATGCTGAGATTTTTGCAGGCAGCTTCATGGATTTTTGAGTGGCAGCAAATCTTGTGAGTCCCATTGTAAAATCAAAACGTAATGCTACTTCTCGATCTCCTTTGTCTTTAAAATAATAAATCTCATCACGAATTCCAGGACCGGATTTTGTCTCTAAAGTTGAAAGTAATTCAATTGGAGATGGATCCATAAATGAAAATCCATACAAATTTGATAATTTTTTGAAATGATTTCTAATGTGTTCAATGTTTGCGTTTTCCTCCCCTTCAAAGTCTTTCATTCCACGTGGCAGTTCCAAGATGATTAGATGTTGAAGAGTAGTGATTTAGATATTTCTGTGATAACTAGCAATAAGCATAAATGAATACAAAAAATTTGAAGAATATATCATGAAAGTAACTGTAAAAGAAGGATGGAGTAACAAAAGTAAGCAAGCAATTTTTGCGATGATTGTAGGCGTAATAGCAATTATCGCTGTTGTAATATTAGATTAGTTTCATTTTGTAGAAAATGCAGATAGCCAATAGTGCATTATTTTTCTGTTTAATTCTACAAATGCATCAGCATTATCATTCCATGTTTTTGCAGTATTCTTTACTGATTCAATATTAGAGATTGCAAGTTTGTTGAATACACTGCGATATTTGAGTGCCTCTTCACTTAGGGATTCTACAATATCTTGTGCACCTTTAGGAAACCCATATCCAGAATTGGATAGGAATTCTTTGTAAAGTGAAGTATTTGCAGTAATTGCATTTCTCCATGATTTGTAGCATTCATTTTGTAAATCAAACAATGTTTGTTGTATGTGTGGAACAGAAGTCTCTAGTTCTGTGAAATATTTGTTGTTTAGTTTATCTAGAATTTCAAAATCATTGTTTTCAGTCATGTATTTTGTATGAAATTTGTAAATTTAAAATTATTGAAATGATTTGAGGCTAATTATTTTTATTGAATCGATATTGGTCTTTGGCCGAATTTTACAAAAATTACATTGGAACTTTCTATAAGGGATTGTACATGTGGATAGTTTGGATTTTCTATGAGATCATTTTTGATAATACTAAGATAATGTCTTTGTTGTTTTATTAATCGTAATTTCTTTGATTTTGATGCTTCATAGTTTTTTAGAGAGCTCAAGTTTGCAGAAATATCACAGAGTTTGATTAATTTTGCATCAAATGATGATTCTTTGAGTTGAATTACATATGCCTTTTCTCTCTTTTTTCTAGTCAGTCTCATATCTTTTGATAAAGAAGAAACTAATACTGCAATTTCACTTTCAAACTGTTCATACAAATCATCAAAACTAGTTTCAGTTTTTTCTATTGTATCATGAAGCCATCCTGCACAAAATATCTTCTCATCAATTACACCTAAACTTTTGAGTCTGTTTACAACATCATCAAGATGTTTTGAATAAGGAGTAATGTCATCGGGTCTAAACTGTCCTGCATGTTTATTTTTTGCAAATAACTCAGCACTTTTTACTAGATCCAAAACACATCCTACAACTAGGAATGGTTCACTCAATATTATCCAAGTAAACTATATTCCAAAGAAAATTTGTATTCAAACATGTCAATTGAGAAGACGATTCTAGGTAAAGATTTGGAGATTTGTAGAATTCTTAATGGAATGTGGCAAGTTGCAGGAGGTCATGGTCAGATTGATTCAGAATCAGCAATTGCAGATATGGAAAAGTATCAGAATTCAGGATTTACAACGTGGGACTTGGCAGACATTTACGGTCCTGCAGAGTCTTTGATTGGTAAATTTAGAAGAAAGATAGGCAGTGAAGAAAAATTTCAAGCATTAACAAAGTTTGTACCAAATCCAGGCCTAATGAGTAGCAGTATAGTAACTCACTATATTGAGCAGTCATTGCAAAAAATGGATACAAATTGTATTGATTTACTTCAATTTCACTGGTGGGATTATAATGATGCAAGTTATCTTGATGCACTAAACAATTTATCAAAATTACAACGCGAAAATAAAATCAAACATCTTGGATTGACAAACTTTGATACAGAGAGAGTCAAAATCATGATAGAACATGGATACAATATTGTATCAAACCAAGTTCAGTATTCTATTTTAGATCAAAGACCAGATAAATTGATGGCATCATTTTTTGCAAAATATGGAATAAAGATTCTGTCTTATGGGACATTGCTTGGAGGGTTTTTCTCTGAGAAATACCTTGGAGTAGATGAGCCACTTAGAGGTGATCTAACCACATCTAGTCTACAAAAATACAAAAACATGATAGATGTATGGGGTGGATGGCAATTATTTCAAGAGTTGTTATCTACATTAAACGATATAGCACAAAAACACCATTGTAGTATTGCCAATGTTGCAACACGATTTGTATTGGATAAACCACAAGTTGCAGGAGTAATTATTGGTGCAAGACTAGGTATTGCAGAACACAGAGAAAACAATACTCAAGTGTTTAATGTAAAATTGGATTCACAAGATATTTCTTCAATTAATGTAGTCACTGTAAAAGCAAATAATCTTTTTGAGATTATTGGTGATTGTGGTGGAGAGTACAGATAGAAATTCTAAACATGGGAATTTATACGATAAAATAACAAAGAGAATTGTTTGACTGAGAAGGTTTTACCCAAAGAGGATTCAGATTTTAGTCTTCCAGGAAGAATGGATGAGAGTAACTCTGCATATTTTGAACCTGAAATAGAATCAGAATCAAAAGGTAGGTCACTTGCCATATTTGGAATAGTCTTTGTGCTAGT
>JACNFR010000039.1 GCA_014384555.1 Candidatus Nitrosopumilus sp.
ATAGAGATTATGTTTTTGAATCAAACATCAGACAATGGATGCAATTTAAGACTACAGTTAACAAAGGATTAAGAGAAACATTACAAACTAATCCAGGGAAATTTTTCTTTTACAATAATGGAATTACTATTGTAGTTAGTGATTTTTCAGAATTAGGAGAAAATATGATCGAGCTTCATGCGCCGCAAATTGTAAATGGTGCACAAACATCAAACTCGATTCTTGATCATTCAAAGAGAACAAAAAACCTTGATGGCTCTATGACAGTAACAATAATCAAAGCAGATGATGAACAAGAACAAAACAATATTACAAAATATAGAAATTCTCAAAATTCTGTAAGAGGAAAAGATTTAGTTTCATTGATGGATTTTCATAAATCAATTAAATCTCAACTGAAAAATTGCGGTTATTTTTATGAAATTCAAGCAGGTTCTTTTGATACAAAAAGTAAATCAAAACAATCGGAATATGATGGTGACGCAATATACAATAATTATCTTCCAGATAACCATAAGAAAGTAATTGTTGCCAAAGATGCAATACAGTCACTAGTTGCAGGAATTGAACAAAGACCAACTGAAGCATATAGTTCACCAGCTCAATTTCTTCCAAGAGGAAGCAAGTATGATGATGTATTCAATGACAATCTAAAAGATGATTACAGAATTCTACTATATCCATATCTTGTAAAAGAATTTGCAAAAAAGTCATTGAAATATGGAAAACAAGGAGGTCATAAAACAAAAAGATATGCAACATTATTTTTTGTTGCAGTGTATTTTAGAATTCTTCATAAAAAAATTCTCGAATCAAAGGGAGATTTTAAAGGAGATGTGAGGAAACTAGAACCCATATTTCGCAGTTTCAAATTAAATTCTAGAATTTTAAAGATCACAGACATAGTTGTGACCAAATTTCTTGAAGATACAGTTGTAGATGATGAGATAGAAATAGCAAATACCAAACATAATTTCTTCTCTCAACATGTCTGGAATGATGCTATGCTTAGAGTAATTGACAAGAAAATCAGACAAGAAGAGGATGAAATTTTAGCATTGAAGAAACTGGCAACTAATTTATTTTAATTTTAAGGGTAGTAGTCCAACCAAGTAAAAATCTTGCAGGAGGTTTACATTGGTCAGACTGCCTACCTAAATTCAGTATAAACCAGTAATATTTAACATAATTTTTCCAATCATAATTTTTTCTAGAATGTTTTTTATAACGATGAAAAAGAGCAATGGTGATTTGGGTAAAAAAGAAAAATGTGTCATTTGTAGCAGTACAATAGAATTACATTATAAGGCAATGGAAGAATGGAAAATAGAAGGCACATTATGTGGTAAATGTTATTCAAAAAAAGTTAATGAACACTATCCTGGAGAACATGTTAGAGTAAACAAACATCTAGATTGATTTTATTCTGACTTTGAAAATTTATTTACATTAATACAATTCCAGACAAGCGGATCACTTTTTACATCTTTTTCTTCTAAAAATTTAATGTCAGTGATGATTTTTTTCTTTTTCAATAAATTTACTTGAAAACTAGAAAATTTTTTGCAAGAACACTTGTTAAAGAGACAAACATCATTATCGCCCTCATCGTGATCTTGAGCTTCATGGCTACAATCACATACTGCATCTTTCTTTACATCATCAAGTGATTTTTTTGCATATACTCCTAGTCTAAGATATGCTTCCCCATCATGACCTTTTTTGAATCGTTCATAATTTTCAGACTTGGTTAATTCTTTAAAAAATGATAAATTCGTGTCAGGTTTCTGCGAGTCTGCACCCATGATGAACCAATATTTGTCATCCATCTCTAAAAAGCGGATTTTAATTGATGGATCCACCCATGGATGGATTGTATCATGCCATAGTGAAGATGCTTCTTTTCTGTCAGTAAATAACGGAACAACATTCATCCTTAGATCATAATATCGATAAGCAACACCTACAAAGTCATCATACCAAGGAATGGATGATTGTGAAGACATTGCACGAAAATCAGGTCAGAGCTTATTTATCTGATCTGAATTAGTGGTAATACCCTTATATGATAGTTTTAGACTTAGTTACATATGACTTCCTATAGAACCAGTATGCAAATTGTTGCAGACGTATTAAATGCCACTCAGCAGTCTGGCCAAGAAGGCATTAAAACAACTTCACTTCTTACAAAGGCAAATTTATCACATTCAAGATTATCAAAATTCTTGGAAAATTTGACCGGTGCAGGTCTTATCAACAAAATTGAATTTGATGGTAAGAACACTTTTGTAATTACATCAAAAGGCAGACAATATTTGGACTCTTACGTAAACTTTTCTAGTATTGCAGAATCATTTGGATTAGAACTTTAAGAATTATTTTCTAGATCTTCGTTTTGCATTAGCTGCTTGTCGTTCTTTTCTTTCTTTGTATGTGCTGTATGCGAAAATAATTATGATTCCTGCAATAGCAGCGTAAAATAGCGGAATAATTGGAGGATCACGAATTTGGCCAGAGGAAGGCTCAACAAAAGCTATTGGAATAGTCACAACCATGAAAATCAAAATTACTAATAGATATTTGTCCACAAAGGAGTTGCTTTACAAAACCATATATCTTTTTGATTTAACAAAATGAGCAGATAGAGAAATGGCAAAATTACTCGAAATGATAGGATTAGCCCTTGTTGCAATTATGACATTAGGTTTTGTAGGAGTATTCATCCCGTATGGGATAAAAAACGGAACATCTGAATTATTTTGGGGATGTGCAGGAGCAACGCTTATGATAATCATCTATAGAAAAATGAAAAACAAGCAAAAAGAAAAAGAAAGCTAGTAAAAAATTAGAATTTGTTAGTGTTTAATCAATTGTTAATCAACCGACAGATCTATAAAGGACAATTTCAAGTAAATTTCAAGGGGAACATATGGCAGATCAAACAAAACAATGGTGGGAAGGTTTAGGAAAAGATCTTGAAACAGACATTGAAACCTTTGAAGAATCAAACTAACAGTTATCTAGAAATTTTTAAGAATTTTACAGAGCCTTGAACGGGGTACGAACCCGCGACCTAACGCTTACGAGGCGTTCGCTCTACCAGGCTGAGCTACCAAGGCACGTTTGGATAAATCCATCAGAGTTAATAAAAAGCCTTTCCGAAATGGACTAAATGAAAAAAACAATTTCTGGTATTAGAGGGATATTTGGAGAGGATCTTAACCTAAAAGACGTATTAGAATTTTGCAACAATTTTTCAACATTAATCAAATCTAAGAAATGTATTATTGGAAAAGATACAAGACCATCAGGACAGATGGTAAAAGATACTGCAAGTGCGGCATTGTTAAAAAACGGAATAGATGTTTTTAATTTGCAAACAGTGCCAACTCCAGTAGTTTTTCGAGAAGCAAGAAAATATGGTGCGGGATTGGTAATTTCCTCATCACATAATCCATTAGAATGGAATGGAATGAAATTCATCATTGAAGGTAGGGGAATTAACGAACAGGAGCTTCCTCAAATAATTAATCATCAAGACATTTTAAAAACAGAGATCGGAGTAGAAATGGATCTATCAACATCATACATTGAAGATGCAAAAAAGATCATAGGGAATATTGAAAACAATCCTGAAATTGTAGTCGACATCGGAGGCGGAGCAGCTAAAGGATTTGCCCCAGAATTACTAAGAGAAGTAGGATGCAATGTACAAGTATTAAATGAAAATTTGTCTGGATGTACTAGAGGTCCTGATCCAACATCAGACAATTTATCAGATTTGATTTCCTCAAGTGAGAAAAAAGACATTGGATTTGCATTTGATTTGGACGGAGATCGATTAGTTGTTGTAAGAAGGGGTAAAAAACAAACACCAGATGTCACACTCGGTTTAGGTGTAGCAAAATCATTAGAGTTAGGTTACAAAAAATTTGTTCTAAGTATTGATACAAGCATTTCAGTTGAAAAATTCATCAAAGAAAAGGGAGGTACTGTTCAGAGATCCAAAGTAGGGGAAGCAAATGTAATAGATCTTATGTTAAAAAATAATGCACAAGCTGGAGGTGAAGGAAGTAGTGGTGGTTTTATTTTACCAGAATTCAATTATTGTAGAGAAGGAATTCTAACCAGTGGTTTGATTGCATCAATGCTAGGAACTTCTGAATTTAGTGAAATACTAAACTACATGGAAAGTTATCACCAAATAAGAGACAAGATTGAAATCAATTCAGATTTTCATGACAAAGTAATTGAAGAAATAAAATCAAAATTTTCTAAAGAGTATTCTGAAATAATTTCATTAGATGGAATTAAAGGAATCATTGATGAAGATAGCTGGGTATTAATCAGAAAATCAAACACAGAAGACATCATTAGAATTTCAGCAGAATCAAATAATAAAGAAAAATGTAAAAAAATTATCAAAGATACAGTGGAAATAGTGAATCAAAGTTATGAAAAAATTAGATGAGACTGGAATAATCAAAATTTTTCAGAAAAGTTTTGGTAAGAAGGATTTTGAATCAGAAGATGTGGAAATTGTAAATTTAGGCAAAAATAAAATTATTGCAAAAACAGACACACTAGTAGAAAGTACAGATATTCCATCTAAAATGAAATTATCTGATGCCGCAAGGAAAAGCGTGGTAGCATGTGTAAGTGATTTTGCAGCAAAAGGTGTCAAGCCCCAATACGGAATGATTTCAGTTAATCTACCCAAGACAATTTCACGCTCAAAAATCAACGAAATTGTTTCAGGTTTTAAAAAAGCATGCAAAGAATTTGATATTTCTATAATTGGCGGAGATACTAATGGCGGCAAAGAAATTGTTTTCAACGTATGTCTTTTTGGAATGACAGATAAAATTGTCACTAGAAAAAATGCAAGAGAAGGAGATCTGATATTTGTGACTGGTCCATTTGGATATACGTCTGTTGGATTAAACATGTTATTAGATAAGAAAAAAGGAAATGAAACTTTTATCAAAAAATCTATCAAATCAGTCATTAAACCAAATCCAAAACTCAAATTTGGAATAAAAAATAAAAAATATTTCTCATCAGCAATGGATTCAAGTGATGGACTATCTACCACATTAAACGAAATGTCAAAACAGAGTAAAAGTAAATTTATAATAAATAAAATTCCAACCATGAAAGATTTGGAAGAACATGCAAAATCTTACAAATTAAATTTAAATAATTTAGTTTTCAATGGAGGAGAGGAATATGAATTCATATTCACAGCATCTCCCAAACATAAAAGAATAATTGAAAAAAATGCGACCACATTAAAAACAAAAATTATAGAAATTGGATATGTCACTTCAGGTAAAGGAGTCTATGTTGGGAAAAATAACAGTTTTATTCTTTTAAAAGATGCAGGTTGGAAGCACTTTTGATATCTATTCGCCAGAAAAAAAGTCTCTTTCGACATTATTTACAATACTAAAAATTGACTCTGTAGGTAATGCATTAACGCATTCCGTAATCCATAATTCATCAAGGTACATCAAGCGTTTAAAATCATCATTTGGTAGTTCATCCGGATTTGAATCAGGGTAAGTTGCATGAATTCTATATCCCTCATTAGCAATTTGCTGACAATTTTTTTCTAAAGGCGATAACCCAGAATCAGTGATCGGGGTTAGAAATTGAATTGCTACTGATCCCATCAGAGCAACTGCAACTGCAATACCAATTGCCAAGAATAGAATTGATGCCACTTATTCCAAAAAGACAAAGATGGTATATGAATAATCATTATTTTACAGCCAAGTGCCCAAAATTAGGCAAGTTTTGAAAATCAATGTATTTTAAACCCTTTAAGGCGTGAATATTCATTGTCAGAAGTCGAAGCTGAAGTAGCAGTGGAAGAGACTGAAGTAGCAGTGGAAGAAGTAGAATCACAAGCTGTTGAAGAATCAAAGCCTCAACCAGAAACAAAGAAAGAAGGACCTGAAAAATGGGGAATTGCCCACATTTACAGTAGTTACAATAATACAATTATTCACATGACCGACCTTACAGGCGCAGAAACAGTTTCCATCAGTTCTGGTGGAATTCATGTTAATGCAGACAGATACGAATCATCACCATTTGCCGCAATGAAAGCTGCAAATGCAGTAGTTGAATCTGCAAGAACCAAAGGATTCACAGGATTCCATATTAGAGTTCGTGCTGTTGGTGGAGTTGGTTCCAGAGTACCGGGTCCAGGTGCACAAGCTGCAATCAGAGCATTAGCAAGAGGCGGATTTAAAATTGGAAGAATTGATGATGTAACACCTATTCCTCATGACACCACCAGAAAGAAAGGTGGAAAAAGAGGAAGAAGAGTCTAGTCAGATATTTTTATTTTAACTTCACAACCTTTAGACATAAAATAATCTGCAATGAATTTTGCAAATTTTTCTGCCTCATCATTTCCCTGATATTTCACAAGCATGTCAGAGAATTTTTCAGTTATACCATTTTGTAAATTTGGTTTAAAACGCATTTTAAAAAATGTCCAACCAAACTTTGGTGAAGGTTCACTTAGAACATATCCATTATATCCACTCACAAGACTTTCCATATGAGACATTGCTTTTTTAATCAAAAACAAGTCATCTTCGTAATTTTTTGTCCCTATTTCTAAAACAATATCCATCACTCATCACCATCATCAGATGATTGATTACTAAGTTTATCACTTAGAGATACAAATTTTCCATCTTGTTCAACATTAATTTTTGTAGCCATCCTAACATTCAATCCAACGGATCTAAACAATGCCAATAATTTACCCCCATCAAGACGTTCATTGATTTCACCAGTTTTAATTAATTCAAATAATTTTTCTATAATCATTTTAGTTTCATTAGGAAATTGTGATTCTGCATTTTCTAAAACCTCTAATCCTCTAAATCCAAGTAGTTTGATTAGAGAATCTCGGGGATTTTCTGAAACTGTTTCTTTTTGTGACTCTGAATTAGATTTAGTTTTTTGTGTTGTAGAAATATTTTTCTGCATCTCGGCAAGTCGTTTTGCCTTTAATCTTTCAAGTTCAGAATCTTCTTCGCTCAACCTTTAATCACACCAATAGGCACTAATTTTGCAACTTTTGTGGCAATTCCCAAATTATGAGATACATTCACTACCGTATCAACGTCTTTGTAGGCTTGAGGGGTTTCCTCCACAACTCCATCTCTGGTTAATGCTTTGATAAAAATACCCTTATCATTGAGAGATTTTTTTACATCATCTTCAGTAAAGTTTCGCCTAGCCTTTGAACGAGACATTGTTCTACCAGCACCGTGAGCAGTAGAGCCAAAACTCAAATTCATAGAATTTGGTTGCCCAAGTAAAATCCAGCTTGCAGTTCCCATAGAACCTGGAACCAAGACAGGCTGACCTAAATCTCGATATTTTGTTGGGATTTCACTACGATTGGCAGGAAATGCTCTTGTTGCACCTTTTCTGTGAACAACCAAGTTACGATCTTTTCCATCAACCTTGTGTTTTTCTACTTTGGCAATATTGTGAGCAACATCATAAACTAATTTCATATCAAGATCAGATTCAGATTGATTGAAAACACGTTGAAATGAATTCCTAGTCCAATGAGTTAGCATTTGCCTATTACTCCATGCAAAATTTAATGCTGAAAACATTGCTTTTCTATATGATTCTCCTTCTTCAGAATTATTTGGAACACATGCAAGTTCTCTATCAGGTAAATTGATATCATATTTTTCCATTGCTTGTTCTGCTACTCTAAGATAATCACTACACACTTGGTGACCAAATCCTCTAGAACCACAATGAATCAAAGTAGTAATTGTTCCTACTTCAATTCCCATTCTCTTTGCAGCTTCTTCATCGTGTATTTCTGCAACTTTTTGAACTTCAAGAAAATGATTTCCAGAACCTAAACTACCAAGTTGAGGTGCACCCCTTTTTCTTGCTTTATCAGAAACTTTGTTTGGATCAGCATTCTGAATTTGCCCATTTTCTTCACACACATCAGCATCATCAGATGAACCATAACCATTATCAATTGCCCAATTAACTCCTTTAACTAAAACTTCATCGAGTTCAGAAGGAGTTAGTTTGACTGCACCTTTAGAACCAACACCAGAAGGGATAGAGCTAAAAAGATCTGTTACCAGTTCTTTTAGTTTTGAACGAACTATATCTTCTGTTAAATTTGAACGAAGTAATCTAACTCCACAATTGATATCATACCCAACACCTCCAGGACTAATCATTCCCTCTTCAGCATCCATAGCTGCTACTCCACCAACAGGAAAACCATATCCCTCATGTCCATCAGGCAAAACAACACTATGTCCAACTATACCAGGAATACATGCCACATTTTTTGCCTGCATTATTGTTCTATCAGAGAGCATTTTTTGCATTAATGGCTCATCAGCATAAATTCTCACAGGAACTTTCATTCCAAGGTCAGAGTCAGCATCAATTTGATATTGATTTTCTCCGATTTTTCTTGGGGTAATAGAAGACATTGGTATGGGTAAAAATTCCTTTCAATCCAATTTAAATCATCAGAAGAATTGTAAAAATAATTTCAAATTAAATCAAATTTTATAAAAAATATGGTGGATGAACCAGACATGGAATTAATCATCTAATTTATTTATGATTAAATCGTTTCATTATTTGTGGTAAGAAAACAATTAACAGAAAAAGAAATTGAGAAACAAAAAGAAGAGCAGAAAATTAGAGCAAAAGCTTCTAGAGCAGCTAGAAGAAGTGGCAAAAGCATGAAAACTGAAGGTAAAGTAAGTAAAGCAAGTTCAAAGACAAAAGAGGCTAGATCATCAAAAAAGGTCGCAGCAGTTAAGAAACAAACTAGACGCTAGATGTAAAAAAATAATCTAAGTTTTAAAATATAGTTTTTGATTATAGTTTAACACAAACTGATTCTAGCGCATCATAGTTCGCTTGTACATTTTTCTACTCATAAAGACAATGAATATCCCTATTCCAACTTCAATTAGTGTAATCAAAAGTGCTGCACCAAGAATATCCATCATAGCAGTCATCATTACATTGGCAGAACTGTTTGTCAATTCTTGAATTTCACTTCCAGTGTACTCGAATCCAAATGAATTCATTCCAATAATTGTGTCAATGTATGACATTGTTGTTGCATCTATGGGTCCAAGATCTACTGGCATTGGAATTCCAGCACCGCCAATACCGCCTAAACTGTTCATGACACCAATCATTAGCAGGTACGAAACAGCAGAAGCAAAAATTATTGCAAAGACTATCAAGAAAATTCCAAAGATTAAGGGTAAAATGTATACAATTTTGGCTTTAGTTTGGTAAGATTTTTCTTTTTTAAATTTTAATATTTTTGGTTCATCTTTTTTTGTCTTGTCTTTTTTTGGTTTATCCTTTTTTGTTTTATCTTTTTTTGGTTTGTCTTTAACATCTACTGTTTCTTCAACATCTGTTATTTCTTCAACATCAATAGTTTCTTCTACATCTGTTGTTTCTTTAACATCTATTGTTTCTTCCATAGGCTCAGGAATTACATGTCTACTTTTTTTCCAATTACATTGAGGACAATAATTAAGATCAGCTGAAAGAGTTGCTTTACATCTTTGACATTGTTCAGTTCTCTTCATTGTTTTCCTCTCAAAATTATCTTACATCAATGACAGTATGTAATAATCTTTAATGACCAAAAATTAAGAATAAATCTGAAAAATTACTCTTGAAAATAAAATACATCAGTTTTTGCAGATACTGAATTATTTCACAATAAGTACAGGTTTCTTTGATTTGTGAAGTACATAGTTGGATGTGCTTCCTAAGAAGAGTTCTTTTGTGGCACCCATACCTCTAGAACCAATTACTATAAGATCAAAATTTTGTTTGTCTGCAACTTCAACAATTCTTTTTCCATCATCACCATATGACACTCTATCAAAAAATAAAATTCCTTTTTTTGCTGCAATTAATTTTGCTTTTTTCATTATTTTTTGTGCATGTCCCAATAAAATTTTCTCCAAAGGAGTTATCGGATCATTTGTTCTAGGTTTTACAATTCCTGCTACATAAAGACCAGTAACAGTAGCATGAGATTCTCTTGCCATTTGAATTGCAACATCCAATCCCCTAAAGGAATTAGCAGATCCATCCAAAGGTACAAGAATTTTTTTAGTTTGAAGCACCATGGTATGACAAACTAATTGTTTAATTTAAAGCCGATTTAGGTTATCTTGCATGATTTTCAGTTTTGATATTCTACCAGACTATAAAATATAGAATCAGTCATAGATGATTAGTAATATGACAGATGCTAAAACAATCAATATTGGCGATATAATGACAAAATCAGTAATTTCTGTCGATGCAACATTAACGATTAATGAAACTGCAAAAATGATGGAGGATGCTAAAGTTGGGGCAGTTATTGTAATGGAAGATAATGTTCCAGTCGGAATTGTCACAGACAGAGACTTTTCAGTCAAAGTTGCAGCCCATGCATATCAAATTACAGAACCTGTAAAACAAATAATGTCATCACCCCTATTCTCAATTGATTCTGATGAATCAGTAAGAATTGCAGCAGATTTGATGCATGAAAGAAAAATTAGAAAATTACCAGTTATTGATGATGGAAATGTAGTAGGGATAATCACTGCAACAGACATTGTCAATTTATTATCAGTATCTGTAGAAGAAGACATGAGAGACATGTATTTTCATTCAGTAGCAAAAATTTATACAAACTACAGCCCATATAATTAGCGATTATGGTTGTACCAATTATTGTTCTAATATCAATACCTGTTTTTCTTGGAATTGTATACATGCCTCCATTTGATATGCCAGTAGAGGAAGAGCCTAAAGAAATTCTAGAAGAACCGGATATGAGTGTGTTATATTATATTTTGATGGGGATTTGGACGTTGTATTTGATTAAGATTCTTCTTCAAGTGAAGAGAAGAACGTTCAAGGTAACGCAGAGATACTGAGATGAATACAGCACCTTATTGGAATAGAAAAGTATGTTCTGATTGCAAAAGAATGAATTGTCAAAAAGGTTGTCTTTGTGATTGCCATCAATTAAGAGACAGAGTGAATTAATTTTCTAGAAATTGCGAACTTGAGCGTATTGAAGTATAGATTTCATAAGTAGATTTATTTTCGATGTAAAATGACTAGAAACATTGGCAATCCTACCTATCGATAATGGTCGTTATGGCACAAAAGAGATGATGAATATTTTCAGTGAACAAAAGAAAGTAGATTATCAATTAGAAATCGAAGGGGCAGCAGCCATTTCCCAAAGCGAGATCGGAATGATCTCAAAAAGTATAGGTAAAGAAATTCACAGAGCCGCAATGTCTGGAAAAATAACTGCAAAAAGAATCAAGCAGTTAGAAGCAAAAAGTGATCATGATACAGCAGCTCTAGTAGAGTCACTTAGTGAGAAATGTAGTAAAAATTCAAGACCATGGATTCACTACGGTCTTACAAGTAATGATTTAGTTGATACCAGTAATTCAATGCAGATGAGAGATGCATTACAAATTATTGAACCAAAAGTTGCAAAGATGGCATCAATTCTTGCAAAAAAAGCAGTAAAGCATTCAAAAATTCCAGCAGTTGGCAGAACACATGGTCAGCATGCAAGTATTATTTCATTTGGATTAAAGTTTGCAAATTGGGCCGCAGAGATGGCAAAACATGTAGAGAGAATTGAAGAAATAAAGAAAAGAATTTTGATTTGCAAGACATTAGGTGTTGTCGGTACAGGCTCACTAATGGGAGCAAAATCACTTGAAGTTCAAAGAAGAGCTGCAAAACGATTAAAATTATTTCCAGCTGAGGTTACAACACAAGTTGTCCCTAGAGAGAGATATGCAGAATATGTATTTGAGTTGGCATTAATTGGTGCAACACTAGAAAAAATTGCAATAGAGATTAGAAATTTGCAGAGAACAGAAATTGGTGAGGTAGCAGAGCAATTCAAGAAAGGTCAGATGGGAAGCAGTGCAGTTCCAGTAAAAAGAAATCCAATAAAGAGTGAACGTGTATCATCATTATCAAAATTAGTTAGAAGTCAAGTTGCAGTTGCATTTGAAAATATTCCATTATGGCATGAGCGAGATCTTTCAAACTCTGCAAATGAGCGATTTATTCTTCCAACTGTATCAATTCTAGTCGATGAGATGTTGGAAACTATGACCAGAATCATTTCAAACTTGATGGTAAATGAAAAAAGAATTGTAGATAATCTATACATTACAAAGGGGCAAATCTTTGCAGAGTTTGTTTTAGAGGCACTGATCAAAAAAGGAATTCCAAGATTTGTGGCATATAGAGATGTTCAGAGAGTTGCATTTGAGGCAAATGACAAGGGAATGTTTTACAAAGATGCAATCAAAAACGACAAAGCATTTTCCTCAAAGCTAACAGACAAAGAAATCGATGCGATATTCTCACCAGAGAAACACTTGGGTGCATCGCCTGCAATAATTAGTAATGTAGAGAAATCAGTAAAGAAAACAGTTCAGAAATTTATCTAGTTTTTAGTAAAGACTTGTGAATTTTAGTCCCATATTGTAATGCCTTTTTTCGTTTTGTGCAAGAAAGCTCTGGGACACCAACTTCGCTGGCTAATTTACGAATAATGTGCTTGCGATATAGATCCTCTGCATCATGAATTTTTTCAGATATAGGAACAGTTTTTGCATATTCGATGAATTTTTCAGAGAGTAATGGCTGGATAATCTTTACTCCAAATTCAGATGCGACAAGATTGACTGCCTTCATCATTTTCAGTTCGTTATCTAGTTTAGCAGTCATTACTTCATTGATTTGTGATTCTCCACCAGAGAATGCTTCTCTGTATGCATTATATCCGCAAAACAATTCATCTATTCCGTTTGCAGTAATCACAGTATCAAGATCTAAAGAGTTTGCAAGTTTTGAAACATAATGAAAAGCAATACAATTTTCATTCCAAGAAAGATTGTCTGTTTTAATTGTTTGATTAATTTTTGAAGAAATAGATACAAATGTATCAGGATCAATTTCTAAAACATGATGAGGGTATTTTAGAAATTCATTGACATGTTTTGCAAATAAAATATCATGAGATTCTGAAAATCCAATTGTAAGTAGTGTGACATCAAAATCCATGTCTGAGCAAATTTTTGAGATTAATGTGCTGTCAACGCCACCAGAAAAAGCGATTCCAATTTTCTTTACATTGACAGTTTCAGAGATAGAATTCTTGATATTCTCAAGTAATTTTTTGTTCATATCATCCATTTTGGCTTACTCCACAGATTCCATAAAGGGTAATGAATCAATCTTTTAATTTAACATTAAATGTGATACAGTATGATGCGATTATCCCAACTAGACATTGAAGAACAATTGAAGAATCTCTCAGGATGGAGTGTTGTTAATGAAAAACTACACAAGGAATTTGAATTTGCTAGTTTCAATGAGGCATTTGGTTTTATGACCAGAGCAGCCATGGAGATTGAAAAGATGAATCATCATCCAGAGTGGTTTAACGTATACAATAGAATCACAGTAGAATTGACAACTCATGATGTTGGAGGCATTACAAAAAATGATGTCAATCTGGCTAAAATTCTAAATTCTCTAGCATAGTAATTTTGAAGTATTTCAGGCACGTTCATTACAGAATTTATATTATATCCATAGTCAGTTGACTTCACATGGCTTCAAGTCCTACAATTTTAGATTCAGACTTTAGATATATCGATAAAAAGGGGAATTTACTCAAAACTAGAACCGAATTAACAATAGCTCAAATGCTTACATTTCTTGATCAGGATTACGAATACAATCACAAAGTTATCCTAAAGAACGGAACCGAAGTGATAGTTGATTTTAAAACAGAAAAAGGATTGATTGAGGTTATTGATACTGATGAAGATATTGAAAAATACAAACAGGTCAAAGAAGATTTTCCTGAAAACAAGATAATGGCAATCGGACATGCAAAATATGTTGCACAGATCAAAGAACTACAAGACATTGTATTTTATGATAAAACGCCACAAACAGGTTCCATATTTTTAGAAGATGCATCATTCTCATTTGATTATGCACATATACTTCCATTAGTTGAAAAATGCTCAATATTACATGGACACACTTCCTCTGTAATGGTAGAGTTGGTGGGACAAATGAAAGACAATCTTCTTTTAGATTTTGGAGAAGCCAAAAAAATTATCAAAGAAGTTGTAAATGTATTTGATCATAAATTTTTCATTAATAGAAAATATTTGCAAAAAGAAGATGATTCACATTATCAGATTCGATTTGAAGGTCCTAAAGGTATGTTTGACTTGCAAGTTCCTAAAAACACCACATATCTGCTAGAGGGAGAAGCTACTGTTGAGAATCTTTCAAGTGAAATTATCAAATTACTAGTTCCAAAAATGCCATCAAATGTAGAAGCAGTAGGTGTTTACATCTACGAAGGTTACAATAAAGGATCTCATATTATTTCAAACATAGAAAGATAGTTAGAAAATGGAACCTAAAATCTCAGAAAAAGCATGGAATCCAGAATTAGAAAAGAAAATTCTTCAACAATGGGAAGAAGAAAAAATTTATGATTTTACGCCACAAGATGACAACTATACAATAGACACACCTCCACCATATCCTTCAGGCAGACCTTGGCACATTGGTGCTGCAGCACACTATTCACAAATTGACATGATTGCACGAACTGCAAGAATGGCAGGCAAAAATGTCTATTTTCCAATAGGAATCGACAGAAATGGGCTTCCCGTAGAACTGTACACAGAGAAAAAACACAAAATCAGAATGAGAGAAACAGAAAGAGGAGAATTTCTAAATCTATGCAGAAACGCACTAGATGATTTAGAAGCTGAAATGCTTCTCATCATGAAGAGTTTGGGGATTAGTGGTGATTTTGCAAACTATTACAGAACAGATTCAAAAGAATACAGGACACTTACACAATCAACATTCATCGAGTTATGGAAAAAAGGACAAGTGTATCTAGCAAACAGACCTAACAATTACGATTGGGTGTCAGGTACTACAATTGCAGATGCAGAAATAATCTATGAAGACTTGGCTACAAAACTAGTTTACATGAAATTTAAAATTAAAGACACAGATCAAGAGATAGTCATTGCAAGTACAAGACCTGAATTGCTTTGTGCATGCAGAACAATTATTGTAAATCCAGAAGATGAGAGATATTCACAATATATTGGAAAAAAAATAATTGTTCCAATAACTAATGCAGAAGTAGAATTAAGAACACATCATTCTGCTCAACAAGAGTTTGGGTCAGGAGCAGTAATGGTATGTAGTTATGGTGATCAAAACGATGTCGCATTATTTAGAGAATTAGAATTAGAAGAGATTGTAGCAATTGGATTAGATGGAAGAATGACAGAAGTTGCAGGGGAATATACAGGATTAAAACCAAAACAAGCAAGAACCAAAATCATAGAAGATTTGGAAACAAAAGGATTATTGGATAAAGTTGAAGACATTGTTCACAGAACACCAGTATCAGAGAGAAGTAAAACTCCAATTGAAATTATTCCAATGGAGGAATATTATCTAAAACAAAAAGATGCAGTTGAAAAAATCAAAAAGCTAGGCCAAGAAATTACATTTCACCCTCCAATGCACAAGCAAATTTTGATGAATTGGCTTGAATCTATCAATATCGACTGGCCAATATCCAGGAGAAGATACTATGGTACTGAAATTCCTATCTGGTATTGTAAAAACTGCTCAGAACCCCACGTTCCAGAGCCTGGAAAATATTACAGACCTTGGGAAGAAAAATGTCCAATCACTAATTGTACTAAATGTGATTCCACGGAATTTGTAGGAGAAGAACGAACTTTTGATACATGGATGGATTCTAGTGTATCTCCACTTTTCATTAGTAAATTCAACAGAGATGATGAATTTTTCAAAAAAGTATATCCTGTTTCAATTAGACCTCAAGCAAAAGATATTGTTAGAACGTGGTTATACTATACACTTCTAAGATGTGAGCAGTTAACTGAAGAAAAACCATGGTCTGAAGCTTGGGTAATGGGATATGGTTTAGATGAAAAAGGAATGAAGATGAGTAAGAGTAAAGGAAATGCAATAGATCCTTTGCCTGTAATTGAAAAATTAGGTGCTGATACTTTTAGATTTTGGAGTGCAAGTGAAATTAATCACGGATATGATTTTAGATGTAACGAGCAAAAAATTGAATCAACAAAAAAATTCCTCAGTAAATTATGGAATGTATCAAGATTTTTGTCCAGTTTCCCAGTAATCGAATCAGGAAAACTTTCAGCATCAGACAAGTGGATTTTGGCAGAATTAGACAAGCTAGTAAAAGAATGTAAAAGAGGATATGAAGAATACAACTTTTTTATTCCAGCAATTGCGATTAGAGAATTTACATGGAACGTATTTGCTGCACACTATATTGAAATGGTCAAAGCACGAGCATATGGAATTGAATTTTCTGATGAAGAAAGAGATGGCGCAATTTTTACACTCCATAAAACATTATCAACAATTTTAAAATTATTAGCACCAATTACTCCATTTATCACAGAACATCTTTGGAAAGAATTGTACTCAAAAGAAAGTATTCATAAAGAAAAACAAGTTATGCCTGAAAATATAGATGAGCAAAGTGAAATTACAAAAGAAATTTCAGAATTTAATTCCAAAGTATGGAATGAGAAAAAATCTCAAAATCTCTCATTGAAAGACTCTATCAAAATAGAAATTCCCGAATCTCTAGAACCATTTAAAAAAGATTTGAAATCAATGCATACTTTAGAATAAAATTATCATAAATCAAATAGATGTCATAGTTCAACTACACTAAGATTCACCTATTATTTTGAGAGTAGAAATGAACGCAGAAGATGATAAATTTTTCTATCTACGAAATAAACATTTCAAGTGTTCTTTTTGGTAATGTATAGATGTAGTTATCATAGTAAAATAATGGTTCTAGATCATATATTCAATGTTGACAATTTAATGATAGTTTTTATCAATTGATTTCTGATCAAAAAAGTATGTCTGATGAACTATTACATCAAAAATGTGAATTAATAGTAAAAGAATCTGAAATTCGTTTTGCAGGATTTTTAGACATGATGGGTAATCTTGTTGTAGGTTCATTTTCAGAGGGCATAACACCACTAAAAGATGAAGACGAACGAAAAAAAATGTTCATTGAAGCAGTATTGAGGATTAGAACTCGACAAGATTTCGATGAACGCCTTGGACCTGTAGAATATGCTGCTGCGAGACGAAAGAACGTAGTCACTTTTACTTTCCCATATCCTGATAAAGTTCTCTTTGTTTCTGCTGAACCTAATGTGGATATTGATAAAACGGCTAAGAAAATTATGAATTTGGGTTCAATTCCATAGAGGCTTGAACAATTTTTTAGAATAAAATAAAATTCAGATAATGACTATTTTAGAACTCTGTAATGTAAATCGACCAATTGAGCATATTTTTCAGTTTTTATTAATTCAAGTTTTATCTCGCTTTCTGTATTTTTAAAGAGTAGAAGTCCTTTTCCCAAAATAACAGGAATAATAGTTACCATAATCTCATCTACAGCTTTTTGTTTTAAAAAAGATGCAATGATCTGTGCACCTCCAACTAACCAAATGTTTTTGCCCATTTCATTAAATCCATCTTCAACAAATTTTTTAACATCAGATACAAATTCAACATTTTCATTTTTCTTTTGATTAGTTGTTGTAAAAACAAATGATTTCTTGTCTTTGTAGGGGTATTCTCCAAATGTCAATACTTGGTCATACGTAGTTTTGCCCATAATTACAGTGTCAATAGATTTGTAAAATGCATCATATCCAGATTCTGTTGATTCAGGAAGCCAGTCGATATTGCCATCTTCTCTTGCAATATACCCATCCAAACTTGTTGCAATGTATACAATAATTTTTGGCATAGAGATTGTTATTGTTTGAGAGTTATAATCTTAGATTTAATGTGAATGCTTGAATCATTTTTAGAAAATCAAGCAGACATAAACATGGATAAAAATTAGTTTGGAATTATCTTTCCAATCTAATTTGTGGTTTCTTTGACCAAATTCACAAAATATTTGTGAATTGCCAAATCTTCAGTGAGTTCTGGATGAAAAGAAGTTCCAATAATGTTACCTTTTTTGATTGCAACAATCTTTTCATTGAATTTTGCAAGAATTTCAATATCATCTGAAGCAGTAGTTATTGTCGGTGCACGAATAAAGACACCATTGTAGTTAGAAATACCGATAGAGTCCATTGAGATATTAGCTTCAAAGGATTCACGCTGTCTTCCAAAAGAGTTTCTCTCAAGATCAATATCTAGAAAATCAAATAGTGGTTGCTCAGTTTTACCCATAACTTTGTCTCGAGCATTGTTTGCAAGCAGTACCATTCCTGCACATATTCCCAATACTGGCATTCCTGATTCTACTTTTTGTTTAATTTCTTTCAAAGAACCATTTACTAGAGATAATTGTCCGATGGTGGTGCTTTCTCCTCCAGGAATAATTAGACCATCAAGTTCTGCTATTTCTTCAGGAGTTTTTACGATATTTACAATAGCATCTTGATTTAATTCAGTTATAGAATTCTTTAAAGAAGATACATTTTCTGCGACATCGCCTTGAATTGCTAAAACACCAAGCTTTAGAGTCATGCTGAACCACCACGATCTTGCATACGTAATTCAAGAGTGTTAATATCCAATCCTATCATAGATTGTCTCTCATCAATCATTTTTTGTGCTTCTTTGACTTTATCAGATTCATTCCAAAAAGTTGTAGCTATGACTATTGCTCTTGCTCTTTCTTTTGCATCATCAGAATTAAAAATTCCAGAGCCGACAAATATTCCATCACAGCCAAGAGACATTAGGTATGCAGCGTCAGCAGGAGTTGCAATTCCACCAGCAGCAAAATTTACTACAGGTAATCTTCCGAGTTTTGCAGTTTGTTCAACAATATCATAAGATACTTTGAATTCTCTTGCCATTCTAACTAAATCTTGATTATCACCAGAATCATAAATTGATTTTATTGTTCTTAATTCATCATTTACTTTTTTGATGTGTTTGATTGCCTCTGCAACATTTCCAGTTCCAGGTTCCCCTTTTGTTCTAATCATTGAAGCACCTTCTTCAATTCTTCTCAAAGCTTCAGCCAATGATCTTGCACCATTAACAACAGGTGTTGTGAAATCCCATTTCCAAATGTGACGAAGTTCATCAGCAGGAGTTAAAACTTCAGACTCGTCAATCATATCTACGTCAGTTTCTTGTAAAACTAGTGCTTCATTGACATGTCCAATTCTACATTTAGCCATCACAGGAATGGTTACAGAATCCATAATTTCTTCAATAATTCTAATACTTGCAGTTCGTGCAACTCCACCAGCTTTTCGAACTTCAGATGGAAGTTTATCTAACACCATAACAGAAACTGCACCAGCTTCCTCAGCAATTTGTGCTTGTTCCACAGTTGTAACATCCATTACAACTCCATTTTTTAGCATATGGGCAAAACCGCGTTTAACAGTAGATGAGCCACGTAAAATATCGATGGAATTTATTTTATCAGAAATAATTCCTTTAGCATCTTTTCGTTCTCCAGATAATGGAAGCATATCGTAATTTTTCCTCATCACTATTTGTATCTATTCACTAAATTCAGACATAATCTGATCTAGTTCAGATTCAACCATGATGATTATTGGAGGGATAAAATCCTCAGTGACATTTTGTTGTGGCCAGTGAATTTGATTAACACGTCCATTAAGAGTAACTTTAACATTTGATTTTTGATATTCAGTTGCATTATCCATAATTGCAAAAGATTCAGAAGGTATTGAAATAAAACCAGTTTCTTTTATCAGTGCTTTGATTTTGTTTAGTTTTGCTTCATCTAATTGTGAGCGAACATCAGGTTTTAGATATCCACTTTCAGTTATTGAATATTTTATCTCACCATCATTTTTGATGTAAAGAATTTCAGTTTTTTGTGCACCTACACGTTCAGTAACACCGTAAGAGATTTTCTTTAACTGGTGTTTAGTATATTCAATTTCAAGATTATCAGTATAATTCGAAGCTGATGTAGGAATTTCATTTTTTAGCAATAACGGAGTGGAAAGCAAAAGTGCAACAATTACTGGAATAGCACCTAATGCTAAGTAAATTGGTTTTACCATTTTACTGCAAATACCGCCAATTTGCAAATAAATCTTAGTAATAGTTAAAATTCAAGCAAAATATTTCGGTTCTTGTGGGTTCGTAGCCTAGCCTGGTAGGGCGATGGTCTCCAAAACCATCGATCGTCGGTTCAAATCCGATCGGGCCCACTTAAAAAAATTCTATTTGTTTCTCAAAACATTAAGAGCTGATCCAGACTTGAACCATTCAATTTGAGATTTATTATATGAGTGATTTAAGAAAATTTCATCCTTACTTGCATCTGCATGTGAGATAATACATTTGATTTGTTTGTTTGGCTCTATATCACTTAGACCAAGTAAACTAATTTTATCATCTTCAAGGATTTTGTCATAATCATCTAAATTACTAAATGTCAAAGCAAGGATACCTTGTTTTTTCAAATTTGTTTCATGAATTCTAGCTAAACTTTTTGTAATTACTGCTGCACATCCCAAATAACGGGGAGTCATTGCAGCATGTTCTCTGCTGCTACCTTCACCATAATTGTTATCTCCAATTATCACCCATCGCATTTGTTTTTCCTTGTATTGTCTTGCGATGTTTGAAAAAGACTCAGTATTATTATTTAGAATGTTCTTGCCTTCACCAACTTTATCATTAAATGCATTTACTGCTCCCAATAGCATGTTGTCACTAAGATTATCCAAATGCCCACGTAAAGATAACCATGCACCTGCAGGAGAAATGTGATCAGTAGTACATTTGCCTTTAGCTTTTACCATTATTGGAATTTCTTCAAAATCTTTACCATCCCATTTTAGAAATGGTTCTAAACGTTGCAGTCTTTTACTATTAGGATCAATTAGAACTTCAACATCATCAGAATTATCAGGAGGTGCGATAAAAATTCCCTCTGGTCTCATAAAACCTTCTGCTGGAACTTCAGGAGCAGGTTTAGGAGGTTCAAGTTTGAATTTTGTTCCATCAGATGCAGTAAGATCATCTTTCAAAGGATTGAAAGAAAGTCTTCCCCCCAATGCTAATGCAATGATCATTTCTGGACTACCAATAAAATTTAGAGTACTTCGATGTCCATCATTTCGTCCTGGGAAATTTCTGTTAAAGGTTGTAACAATAGTATTTTGTTCATTATTTTCTAGTTCAGGCCTATTCCATTGACCAATACAAGGACCACATGCATTTGCTAAAACAGTTGCACCGATATCTTTTAGAGAATCCATTTGACCATCACGTTCTATAGTTCCACGAATTTGTTCAGACCCAGGAGTGACTAGTAAAGGAATTTTTGATTTGATTCCTTTGGCTTTTGCTTGTTCAGCCAAGCTTGCTGCTCTTGACATATCTTCGTATGATGAATTTGTACAACTTCCAATTAGTGCAACAGAAATTGGATCAGTATAATCTTTGGATGCGACATCATCAGATAATTCTGAAATAGTTCTTGCCAAATCAGGAGTATGAGGACCTACAATGTGAGGTTCTAATGTTGAGAGATTAATTTCAATAACTCTATCAAAGAATTTTTCTGGATTCGTTTCTATTTCAGAATCTGCAACAAGTGATTCTTTATTTTGATTTGCAAGTTCTGCAATATCACCTCTGCTTGTATATTTTAGATAAGTTTCCATTCTTTCATCATATGGGAAAATAGAACATGTCGCTCCAATTTCTGCTCCCATGTTAGTAATTGTAGCCTTTCCAGTACAGCTGATAGATTTTGTTCCAGGTCCAAAATATTCAACAATTGCATTTGTTCCTCCAGATACTGTTAGTTCATCAGCAACTTTCAAAATGATATCTTTAGGAGCAGTCCATCCGCTTAATTCTCCAGTAAGTTTAACACCTATTTTTTTAGGATATAGTAATTCCCAAGGGAGTCCAGCCATAGTTTCAGCTGCATCTAATCCACCAACACCTATGGCAATCATACCAAGACCTCCAGCATTCGGAGTATGAGAATCAGTTCCAATCATCAGCCCTCCAGGAAATGCATAATTTTCAAGAACTACCTGATGAATTATACCAGCACCTGGTTTCCAAAATCCGCATCCATATTTTGCACAAGCTGATTGTAAAAATTTGAAGACCTCACTATTTTCATCAAGAGAAACTTTCATGTCAACATCACCTTGAACTTCTGCTCTAATGAGATGATCACAATGCACAGTTGTAGGTAAAGATGTTTGTTTGAGTTCTGCTTGCATAAATTGAAGCATCACCATCTGACCAGTAACATCTTGTAATGCAACCCTATCTGGTTTTAAAAATACATAATCTTTTCCTCCAGTGAAAACAGTATCATCGATTTTATTGAGATGGCCAGATAATATTTTTTCAGTTAGAGTTAAGGGTCTACCAACTACATTTCTATATTTTACAATATTTTCTTTTAATTTCAAATAAGCATTAGAAACAAGTTCTGGAGTAGTATCGATTTCCACAATATGTGATAAATTAATCCCGAATTTAATATTTACAATTTAAAACTTAAGAAAATTGTTTGAATAGGCATGCCAATTCTTAACAATTATAAGCCAAATGTCGCTTTATAATACAGTGTTAGTTAGTAGCAGGTTTTCTATAGTGAGGCATAATCATGGTCAATAAAGGATTCCCAAAGTTTGGCATGTCACAAGCCGGAGCATTTGTTGCAGCCCTTAAAAATTACAACTTACCAGATTTTATTTTAGTATTAGTTGCAAAAGAATGTAAATCAGAACTCCTTGAAAGAGGTCGAATTGACGATAGATTACAAAGTATGAATGATGACGCTTTAGAATTATTACATAAAGTGTTTGTTGGTTGTGAAGAAGATAGTGCAGGCAAATATGCCCAATACAGATTCTTTGCATATGTATCAAGTATGTATCACAAATGTGAAGTGATAGTTAATGATACAATTCCAGGAATATCTGGAAAAAATCACAAAGTTCCTGTCGCAGTAAAAAATAATGGAATGTACATCGCAGTTGCATATAACAAGGCAACCGGAAATCCAGTGAATAAAAAAGAAACAGCCAGATTTTATGACATGGTCGACGATATCAAAAAAGGAGATCATGGGACAATGTTAACTGATGGGATTTATGGTTCATCTGTAGGTTTTAGAGGAGATGCTTTAGTAGAACTTGAAACATTAAGTAAATCAAGAACTAATGATCCTGAAAATAAATTAGATTTCAAAACTGCAAATTTTGAAAATAATATTTATTCAGTTACAAAATGTTAATTGTAAAAATTTTATTATAAATTAAATTGTGTAGTATCAATCGTTAAAAACATCGGCTTGTCATCAGTTTTTCTAAAATCATCACCATATTGTTCAAATTCTAATTGTTCAAAAAGATGTTTGGTCCACACATCATGTACGTCTTGAATGAATTTTTTATGTCCATTGATTCTCAACATCTCATGAACTAATTCATGAGATACAGTAGTACAATTTTTTTCTGCAAGGAATAAAGTATCATCAGGTTCTTTTGGTGATTGCCAAAATACCATTCCGAAATTTTCAGCATGATATCCATCACAAGTACAATCTGTCCACCAGGGTTTGAAATGAGTTAGATAGAAATGGAAAATATCTTTTCCTCTTTGATTATGATCACGTACTAATGTGTGTGTGTCAAGACGTTGAAGAATACTTCTGGGCTTAGTGATCATCTCATCACATTGAATTTCATAATCTTTACCAAATTTTTCTTTTAGCCAGGCCTGATAAAATTTGCCCATTTTTTTAACATATTCAAATTCAAACTGTCGTTTTTCACGATCTTCTTCAGGTACTACAAAAATAAAATGCAGAATCATAATAAGAAAAAAGGGTGTTTATGTTTGACCTTCAATACCCATCAAGGTTAGAGTTGAACGAATCTTTTCAATTTTTCTGATTTTCCAAGTAATTGTTTCTCTAAGTTTTTCAACAGTATCAGATTCGATCTTGGCCAAAATATCGTATGCACCAAAAGTTCCATGAACTTCCTTAACACCTTCTAAGCCCTTTAGTTGCTTAATGATAGCTTCTTCGGAACCTAGTTCACAGTTTATTAAAACATAAGCTGTTGCCATACAGAAATTAAATAAATCGACTATATCAATAAACCGATTATAATCAGTTTTGAGACATTTTTAGGATTGAATCCCAAATAGGCTTGGGTACAGGCATTACAGATAACCTTGAAATTCGAATTAATTCCCAATCTTTGAATTTTTTCTCTTTTTTCATTTCATCAAGAGTTACTGGCCGCTTTAGTGATTTTTTGTATTTTACATCTACTACAATAAAACGCTCAACATCCTCTTTTGGATTCGAATAGGGCTTAGAAGTTACCTGCATGATTCCCACAGCTTGTCTTTCATCACCTGTGTGATAAAATAAAACAAGATCACCAGATTTCATTTCTCTCATATGCTTTAGTGCAAGATTGTTGTGAACCCCATCCCATACAGTGGTTTTTTCTTTTTTTAGCTGTTCAAAATTATATCCTCGTGGACCACTTGGTTCTTGTTTTGCTAACCAATAATTTACCATTTAATTTTCTGTGGAATTCTCGGGGTTTAACGGTTTGGAAAATAGATATGTTCCCCGGTTCTGACTCGCACCAATTCATAGGTCATAGCCATACGCCTCCTTGCGTTCTAAAACCGGGGTTGCCCATAATGTAGCACACCTGGGTGAATTAGAAATCACTGGTATCATTACGATCGACTCATCCTAATCCGTCTGCATGCCTGCTCTTGGGCGATTAATCATAGAACTACTCCTACTAAAAACCATTGAGGAAATTATTTATCAAAAAGGATTTTTCAAGATTAAAATTTAATTTTTAAGAACAGAATCAGATAAGGATATTTCAAATCCGACCACAGGAACACGAATTTTGTAATTTTCAACAATCTTTGAATTAATTTTTCCAATAACTCCAATCTGGATATTATTTAGGGTGATTATTGCACAATGTCCTTCTTCAAAAGTAGGATTCGTAGCAGTCTTTGTTTGAATTTGAATGTTAAATCCAATATTTAGTGCAGATTGAATTATTGATTTTATTTCAGTAAAATTTGCATCTTTGTGAGCACTAATTCCAGAAAAATTAATTTTTTCAGATATAGGATTCTCAAGAGTAAAAACAGTTCCAGTTTCAAACATTTTTTGAGGATAAGATTCATGAATGTTTTTTGAAAGATTATCGAGTAATCCAGGAAGTATAGAATCTCGTAAAATAGTATGCTCTTGACTTTTTGAATCTAACACAGAAATAATTTTTGATGAATCTCTATTAGTCATATCGTATAATACTCGTTTACTAGTCAAGCTTGAATTCAAAGCTTCAAGATATCCAAGTCCAATCATTGTTTGGTCTAGTGATTTTAATTGTAATGATACAGGATTAGTTTTTCCTATAGTCTGAGAAGGGGACAATGTGGGTTCAAGATTTTGAATGCCATAACCCAAAGCAACTTCTTCTACCAAATCCATCGGCCCAAAAATATCAAATCGATATGAAGGGATTGTACATATGATGTTTGTTCCTTTAGATGATGCATCTAATCGTGATTTTTTTAAAGATGAAATCATTTTAGAAATATTAAGATTCAAACCAAGAATTTGATTAATCAACGATGTACTTACGGAAATTTTCTTTTGTTCTAGTTTGGGTGATGAATTTTTTGCACCAGTGATTTTAACTGATTCCAAAGTAAATCCGGCAGTTTGTAAAATTGTTGCAACAACTGAAAGCATATCTTCAGCATCTTCTTTATTGATTCCAGTTACCTCAACAAAGAGATTTTTCGTTTTGGTAGTAACTGTTGTGACTGCAGCATTGATTATGGGAGGAAATGATACAGTATTCTCATTTTCATCAAAAATTATAGGCACTTGAGAAGACTGCCCAAGTAAAGAACCATAATCTTTGCCAACGTCAGTATTTGTCAATATTTCAGATACAGACATTTCTTTTTCAGAATTTAATGGAATGAATTTATGATTTCGGTTAGTAGTAGTGTAAACTAGAGGAAATGCAATTTCATCTAAATCATGTATTCCAATAGAGGATTTTTTTCTTTTTCTTCCTATTCCGAAATGAAGATCTTCTTGCATTGTCATTAGTTGTTTAATTGTTTGATCATCAATTTTTCCATTTTTTGCAATAATACCAGTTACAAACGGCCTAATTTTTGAAACTCCAGATTTTACAGAAATATGATATTTGTTAGATTTTTTAACATTTAGTTCAAGTGCACCAGTTTTGATTCCAAGTAAACCTTGTAAGCCAAGTGCAATTCCAAAATCGGTAGAATAATCAGGTCGATTTGGACTATATTCAATTCTAACCAGGTCTTTATTTTCAGATTCTATATCTAATCCAAGAAAAGGTAAAGAATCAGAAATTTGTTTTTTAGTTACTTTACCCACCAGTTTTTGAAGACGTGAGTAAGATAGTTCTACTACTGGCATTTTGTAGCACTCCTCAACCAACCAAGATTGTTATTGTAAAATTCTCTAACATCATCTAGATCATACTTTAGCATGGCAATTCTTTCAATACCCCCACCCCAAGCTAAAACAGGTTTAGTGATTCCAAGAGGTTTAGTTACTTCAGGTCTAAAAATACCCATTCCAAATAATTCAATCCATTTTCCTAATTTTTCATTATACACCATAGTTT
>JACNFR010000033.1 GCA_014384555.1 Candidatus Nitrosopumilus sp.
TGAGACTAAAGAAAGAAAAAGATGTGGTGATTTTGGCACACAATTACCAGATTCCCGATGTCCAAGATGTGGCTGATTTTACTGGTGACTCTTTGGGTCTTTCAAGACAAGCTGCAACTGTTCCTCAAAAAACAATCCTATTTTGTGGTGTAAACTTTATGGCAGAAACTGCTGCAATTATCAGTCCTCAAAAAAAGGTCATACTGCCTGATTTAGAAGCTGGATGTTCATTATCTGATTCAATCACTGTGGATGAATTACGAAATTGGAAGAAACAACATCCTGATGCAATTGCAGTTGGGTATGTTAACACCACTGCAGAAATTAAAGCAGAACTTGATTATTGTTGTACTTCATCAAATGCTGTAAATGTTGTAAAAGCAATTCCTGAAGACAAAGAGATTTTATTTTTGCCTGATATGTTCTTGGGATCTTATGTCGCTAAAATGACTGGAAGAAAAAATATGCACATATGGGCAGGTGAGTGTCATGTTCATGCAGGAATCACTCCTGAAGATGTAAATGAGAAATTAAACTCTATGAAAGATGCTGAATTTGTAATCCATCCTGAGTGCAGTTGTACTACTCCGATGATGTATGATGTTGCAGATGGAAGTTATGATGATAAAAAAGTCTCGATTCTTTCTACAGAAGGAATGCTAAATCATGTAAAAAAATCAAAAGCAAAGAACTTTGTTGTAGCAACTGAAACTGGAATTTTATATCGAATGAAAAAAGATAATCCTGGTAAAACATTCATTCCTGCATCTGAGAAAGCTGAATGTCAATACATGAAGATGATCACACTTGAAAAAGTGTATGATGCATTGATAAATGAAAAAAATGTTGTAACTGTCCCAAAAGAGATTGCTGACAAGGCACGTTTGGCTATAGATAGAATGCTTGCAATTAGTTAGAATACGTGATTGTTTTGGTTGGATTGTTTAGTAGAACTCCAAAGGATCCTACTCAAAAAAAGAATGATGAGAATCTTAAAGAATTCAAAAAACTGGCAAAACAAAAAAAATATGATGATGCACTCAAATCAGGCACGGAGTATATCCGAAAAGTTCCACATAATCATGACGCATTATTTACGATGGGTGGAATTTACTATCTAAAGAAGAAATACAAAACAGCAATTTCATTTCTTGACAAATCCTTGGAAATCGCAGAATATGATACTGATGCATTATTGCTAAAAGCATACTCTCATCAAAAACTAGGTGAAAACAAACGGGCAACACAGTGTTGCGAAAAAATTCTAGAGATTGATCCTAAAAACAAATCTGTATCTGAACTGTTATCTCAGCTAAATTCTTAAACTTCTAAACTCATATCGATTCCTTTGACTGAATTAGTAATACTGCCTACTGAAATTATATCTACTTCAGTTTGACCATATTTGGATATATTCTTTGAATTAATTCCTCCAGAGGCTTCAAGCATTACTTTGTTTCGAATCTTTTTATTTTTCAGAACAAGAATTGTTTTTTTGATTTGAGCTGGAGTAAAGTTATCTAGCATAATTATCGTTGCACCTTCTTTTGCAGCAAGTACTGCATCTGATGTGTTTTCTACCTCTACTTCGAATTTTTTGTATTTTTTCTTTGCTTTTTTAATTAAAAATAGTAATGAATCTCCTGCTGCGATATGATTATCTTTAATCATCACCATTTCATCTAATCGTAGTCTATGTTTTTTACCTCCTCCCATTTCTACTGCTTCTTTGTCAAAATATCTTAGTCCTGGAGCCGTTTTTCTTGTAGCATACAATTTTGTTTTTTTTGGAATTTTCTTTACAAGTTCATTTGTTTGTGTGGCAATCCCACTCATTCTTGTAAGGAGATTCAATGCTGTTCTTTCACATGTTAGTATGTTTCCTGCATCTCCAGTAATGATCATTATCGTTTGATTTGGTTTTATTTTAGAGCCGTCCTTTCTTAAAATTCTAGCATTACATCCTTTTAGTTTGAAAATCTCTTTTGCATATGATGCTCCTGCAATAATTGCGTTTTCTCTAGAAATGATTTTGACTGAAATTTTTTTCTTTGGTAATAGTTTACTTGTAATATCTCCTTTACCTATATCTTCAGCAAGAAATTGTGATAATTGTTTTTTTGAATTAAATGCCAATATACTGATGAAATGTTAATGTGATTTTAAAGATTTTATGTTACTTTGATTGCGTATTTGCCTTTTGTAGTGATACCTAGCGTTTTTGAAATTTCTGAATTTGTTGGATCAACTACTAGTACAACCCCATTCCAATCTGGTGTTAAGTCTGATGATTTACAATTTGGACAAACTTTTAGAGTTGTCACATGTTTACATTTGCGGCATGCCATTTCTCGTGCCATTCTAACTAGCCTCTACTTTTTCTTCCTTTGCTGGCTCTTCTTTGCCACCGCCGGCTTTCTTAATTTCCTCTGCAATCCATTCATCTGCACCAAGGAATGGTTGTCTACATGTAATTCCAATCTTACCCATTGCTGCAGCTTTTCCTAAGGATACTGCGGTAATTCTTGCACGAAGTGTAGAACCAACTTTGAGTGTTCTTCCACTTTGATTTGCTAAAATCATTCCAGATTTAACATCACTTTTTAGATAATCGTCCATCACTTGTGACAAGTGAAGTAGTGCATCAGTTGGACCAATTCTTACAAATGCACCAAAGTCTGTAATGTCTACAATTTCACCTTGAACAATCTCTTGTAGTTTTGGATAAAATGTCAATGCTTCAAATTCGACTTTGTGAAATGTTCCACCGTCTCCGGCAATCATTTTTCCCATCTCATCTACTTTGGCATCTAAAATCATAATGATGTATCCTAAATCTGCATTAATCATACTCTCGTACTTTTCTTTGAGAATGTTTACTGCGGCCTTTTTGAGTGTGGTTCCAAACAAGCTTGGAGGAATCCTAACAACATCAACTAGGGTAGATATAGAAAACAAATGTACAGTTTTTCTCGAATTTCAATTTATGAATGTTTAGGTGTTTTTAGGCTTGAAAATCCAAAGATTTTTCTTATTTTTGAAATTAATGCCAATTTCTTTTGCGCACTGACTTATGTTTAAATAATGTAAACTGACTTTTTGACGCAATGGTTGGAATCGATCAAGTCCTTGAAAAACTTAGTACTGTAATTGATCCTGATTTGAAAAAAGATATCGTATCTATGGGTATGATTAAAGATTTAGAACTAAACGATGGAAACCTCAAATTTACTTTAGAATTAACTACTCCTGCATGTCCTTTTAATGTTGAAATTGAAGATGATGTTCGAAAAGCAATTGCTGAAATTTCTGATTTGAAAAATTTTGATTTGAAAGTAACTGCGAAAGTTATGGAAGGTCGTTCCCTTGATGATGATACTGGGATGAAAACTGTTAAAAATATTATTGGTGTTGCAAGTGGAAAAGGTGGTGTTGGTAAATCAACTGTTTCATTAAATTTGGCTTTAGCATTATCTGAATCTGGAGCCAAAGTTGGTTTGTTAGATGCAGACATCTATGGACCTAGTATTCCACTAATGCTTGGAATGAAAGATGGTTTCATGGAAGTCGAAGATAACAAATTGCAGCCAGCTGATTCAAATGGACTCAAAGTTGTTTCATTTGGTTTTTTCGCTGATCAATCAAACCAAGCCGCAATTTATCGTGGTCCAATTATTTCTGGAATTCTAAAACAATTTCTAGTTGATACTAATTGGTCAGAATTAGATTACTTGATTGTAGATCTTCCTCCTGGCACTGGTGATATTCCTTTGACTCTTGCACAAACAATTCCTATTACTGGAATACTTGTTGTTACAACTCCGCAAGACGTTGCAAGTGATGTTGCAGTTAAAGCAGTTTCAATGTTTGAAAAACTAAATGTTCCTATTATTGGAGTTGTTGAAAACATGAGTCATTTTATATGTCCAAACTGTGATGACAAACATTACATCTTTGGTGAAGGTGGTGCAAAGAAAATTAGTGAACGATTCAACATGCCTTTCTTAGGTGAAATTCCATTAAACTCTGGAATTATGTCTGGCTCTGATTTAGGAAAACCTATCATGATTACAAATCCTGATTCTCCAAGTGCAGTCGCTTTTAGAAAAAGTGCTAAAAACATTGCAGCACAATGTAGTATTATTGCCTCTAAACTTCAAGAAGAGATAGAATCTGAAAGTTCTGGCGAGGAACCAACTCCAGAGGCAAGTACAAACTAATCTCGATTCCTGTGAAATTACCTAATTCTCTTAGATCCCAAATGAAAGTCCCCCTAGGGATACTCTTACCTGAAAACCAAACTCAAAAAAATGAAATTCAAAAACATCTGGCAGACAATTCGTATATTATTACTGTGGGTGATAGGACTACTGAAAAAATGATTGGTTTTGATTTGATTCCTTCACTACAAATTATTGATGGGCAAGAGAAACGTGAAAAACGAGAACCTCCAAAATTAGAAAATGCTACTGAATTAACTGTGGATAATCCTGCAGCCCAAATTACTTCTCAAAGTATCTCTGTAATCAAAAAAGCATTTACTATGCAGTCTCCTGTGAGAATTTTTGTTAATGGTGAGGAAGATCTTTTAGTTCTTCCCGTATGTGTTCATGCGCCTGAGAATGCTGTTGTAATGTATGGACAACCTCATGAAGGACTAGTCATAGTAAAAATTACTACAGAAATTAGAAATAAAGCACAAAGCCTACTTGATTTAATGGAATAATTGGGGTGTGATGAGACGGTGGCTGTATGATTGATGATTACCCCACATAACCTCTGACCCTATTAATTCATAATTTACCAAATCAAAATACACCAAACTTCATACAACAATTGACATTTGAAGATAAACATACAATTCATGATGTAGAGTTGTGAAACTTGATCCTGAACTTACATTACAAATTCTAGAAAAAGTTGGCATTTACTCTAATCGCTTCTCTATTTCTGAGCCTCAAATGCTCTTATCTACCAAAGAAGTTTTAGATGCTCCAAAAGAAATGACTGAAGGTAGACGAACTTCTGCATACAAGTATTATGGAGTTTCATACCTTCAACATAATCTAGTTTTCATCAATGTGAGAAAGATCCCTGATGAAAAAACTCTGGAGAATACCATAGTTCATGAATTGATCCATATGAGATTCCCTTATCTTGCTCATGGTAAAAGATTCAACAAATTAGTACGACAAGGACTAAAAGGCAAGTCCTTTCCTCCATATAGAAAAAGAAGTAAGATCTCCGCTATTTGATTTATATTTCCCAGCATTGGGCAAACCAAGTATCTAATGGAAATTCCAGAAATTCTGCCATTTATTGCAGCACTTACATCATTTTTAGTTGCTGGTGGATTGGTATTTTGGATTACAAAACAACCTGCTGGAACCAAAGAGATGATGGATATCTCAAATGCAGTCAAAGAAGGTGCTGCAGCATTTCTAAAACGTGAAATGATGATTATAGTTCCAGTAGCTATTGCATTATCATTAATTATTGGCATTTTCTTGACTCCATCAAACGGAATTGCATTTGCAGTTGGTGCAGCATTATCTGCAGTTGCAGGTATTATTTCATTAAAAATTACAGTAAAAGCAGCAGTTAGGGCTGCAAATCTCAGCAGTGAAGGTCTAGGAAAGACATTTGCTATGGCCTTTAGAGGTGGAGCTACAGTTGGACTAGCAGTACCAGCAATGGCACTAGTTGCAATCACTGGTCTTTATCTAATTTATCCAGACCCAATCACAATTGCCGGAGTCGGAATTGGAGCAAGTCTTATTGCATTATTTATCAGAATTGGCGGTGGTATCTTTACAAAAGCAGCAGACATGGGCGCTGACTTGGTAGGTAAAGTTGAAGCAAATATTCCTGAAGATGATCCTAGAAATCCTGCAACCATTGCAGACAATGTAGGTGACAACGTCGGTGATGCAGCAGGAATGGGTTCTGATGTTTACGAATCATACATTGTTACAATCCTTGCAGCATTACTAATCGCTGCATTAATCGGTGCACCAAACTTTTTCCTTTATCCAATTTTAATTGGTTCATCAGGAATGATTGCATCAATTATTGGTGTTGTAATTGTTGGTTCAAAAAATATCACGGATGTTATGAAACCGCTTAATCGTTCATTTTATGTTTCAGCTGTAATTGCAATTGGATTGAATTATGTTTTCATCACTCAGTTTATCGGAGATTCTGCAGTATCATATGCTCTCTTTGGTTCAACTGTTATTGGTGTCATTCTTGTTCCAGTAATTCAGAAAATTACCGATTACTATACTAGTTACAAAAAAGCACCTGTAAAAGAAATTGCTGACTCTGCAAAATGGGGATATGCATCATTAACTTTAATGGGAATTATCAAAGGCATGCAATCTACTGGGCCATTCATGATTGCATTAGTTGTCGCAATTATCGTATCTTACAGCATTGCATCTGGTGCAGCACCTGAAGGTGCAGATCCTATACTTTATGGAATTTTTGGAACTGCTTTAACTGCAATGGCAATGTTGAGTTTAGCAGGAATTGTTCTTAGTATTGATGCATTTGGTCCTATTGCTGATAATGCAGGTGGAATTGTTGAGATGACTGGAATGGGTGAAGAAAATCGTAAAGTTACTGATGAAATTGACGCAGTTGGAAATACAACCAAAGCCGTTACCAAAGGCTTTGCAATTGCAAGTGCTGCTTTAGCTGCCTTGGCAATGATACAAGCCTTCCAATTTGAGGCTGCTCATGTTTTCGCTGGTGTTTTAGTTTTAGATTATAGTTTGACTAACCCTGCAATCGTTGTTGGATTACTTATTGGTGGTTTGATTCCATTTATCATTACAGGTCAACTAATCAATGGTGTTTCAAGAGCTGCAGGAAAAATGGTCGATGAAGTTAGAAGACAATTCAAAGCAGACTCTGGCATTCTTGCTGGAACATCAAAACCTGATTATGCTAAATGTGTAGACATTGCAACTGTTGCATCAATTAAAGAACTATGGAAACCAGCTCTTGTCGCAATTATATCTCCAATTATTTTAGGAATTTTACTAGGTCCAACTGCCGTTGCAGGATTGTTAATGGGTGCAGTTGTAACTGGAATTTTACTAGCATACCACTTGGCAAACACTGGCGGTGCATGGGATAATGCAAAGAAACTAGTTGAGATGCAAGGCGAGAAAGGCTCTGAAATTCATAAAGTTGCTGTAGTCGGGGATATTATCGGTGATCCTTACAAAGATACTGCTGGTCCTGCTTTGAATACTGTCATCAAACTACTAAACACAATTGCAATCGTATTCGTATCAGCATTTGTTGCAATACTTGCAATCTAATCTTCAACAATTAGTGTCATATCTAATTCATCAATTTGAGCTTGAATTGCTTTTTTCAAAGTGACATTATGTGTTTCACAAAATTTGAAATAGTTATCGGAAGTTTGAAAACATCCACATATCCATTTTGTTTTCTTGTCTCCTTCAACTGTCCATTTTGAATATTTATTTTCAGACATGGGTGTTCTATATCGGCTAGTCTAAAAAATATGTCTTTGAATAAAAAGGAAAAATGATTAAGGACAGCCTTCCATCTTTTGGATAAAGTAGCCTTTTTCCTTAATTGCCTGTTCTACAGGCTCTGGTGCTCCTTGTGAATGGCAGAATTGACATTCATTTGTAGTCATTTCTGATTCTCCTTCACCGACGGATTGCAACCACTCTTTACCATATGAGATGGCTTTATCGTGATCTTTTTCACCAGTAATTACATCAAAGTGCATGGTGTGACCATCTGCTGCTTTGACATAAGTGTCGTATACGTGAATTTCCATAAATCTAATTAAAAAAAGGGATATTTAATTCAAAGATCATGGTAAATTATGAAACACTCTGTCATTGTGGAAATTCCACACTCATCAAACATCCTTTTAGAATTAGATGACTCTAATTCTCCAAAAACCGTAAATGATTTTATTGAAAAATTACCCTTTACAGTGGATCTAAATGTTTGGGGTGATGAAATTTACACTTCAAAGTCTCCAATTTCGCAACCTGAAGAAAATGCAAAGTCTCCTGTGGATCTTTATGATGTGGCATATTGGCCCACTGGAAAAGCAATATGCTTGTTTTATGGGTCTACCCCAATTGGAAGGCCTGGAGAAATTACTCCTGCATCTCCAGTAAATATTATTGGAAAAATCATTTCTCCAGACAAAAAAATTCTAGATAATGTCCATAGTGAACGTGCTACGTTTAGTCTTCACTCTTGAATTACTCTTCGATTGGAATTTCTACAATATCTGTTTCAAGCAAATATGCTCTAAAGTTTTTGTTAATCCCTGAATAAATTACCCATGCAACAGGATTACTTTGCATGAATTTCTTATCTGTGTTTGATGGATATGCATCTGAATCTGGATGCGAGTGGAATATCCCTATTATTTCCATTTTTTTCTCTTCGGCAATTTTGTAACCTTCGATTAGTTGCTCATTTGAAATTGTGAAATTCACTGAAGATTTTTCAATATTTTCTGTTAAAAACAAATCTAACACTTGATCATTTTTACCAAACAATATAGCACATGATTCATTTGGTTTTTGATTCTCTGAATATTCTGAAAGAATTTTTTTATCTGTATCTGATAGTTTGATTTTCTGCAAATCTATTCTACGTTGACAGTTCCTACCATCCATGGATGTAAAATACAATAGTAATCATAATTTCCTGCATCTAGGAATGTATATTCATACGTATCCCCTGCAGATAAAATATCTGAATCAAATACTCCATCGGCTCCACTATCTGGAGTTCCTGATGTTGCAGTATGCATTGTATTGTCTACATTGTCCCAAATTACAGTAGTTCCTACTGAGATGTTGAGATTTTCTGGGTCATAGTATAATTGTCCGTCTTCAGGAATTGCGGCTCCTGTTGGAATCACAACTTTAGTTGGTTCTGCTGGTGCTTCAATTACTATTGTTGCAACCATCCAAGGATGTACAATGCACAAATATTCGTATTCTCCAATTTCTAATTCATTTGTATCTAAAGTGTAAACTTCGCCTGCGCTGATCAAACTAGAATCAAATGTTTCTCCAAAATCTGATGCACTTGTTACTGTATGTGCAACTGTATCGACATTATCCCATTCGATTACATGTCCTTGAGGGACTATTGCTCTGTCTGGTGCATAATCTGGATTTCCTTCTGTTGCAGAGTCTACAAGAATTTCAATTGCAAATATTGGTCCTGATGGTGTCAAATCTTCTGCTGGTTCTTCAACACCTACTTGTTGAGGAATCATGTATGTGTCCGGAGCTGAGAAAATTCCAAATGATACCCACATAATAATTCCTGTAGCAGCTGCCATTGAGACTATTGCTCCAATCGGTTTTGCTACCTCTGGGTGTTTCATATACAAATATGAAATTATAATTGCAGGAAATGCGATTGCCATTAAAATTCCTGCTATTGTTACTGTAAAGTTTGATGTGTTTAAGGACATGGCATACATTCCAAATCCTAATGCTATTGACAAAATTACCAAAGTCGTTGCTTTAGCTCTATTGCTGGTTGAAACTCCTCCATCTAAGATGCCTGCTGCTAGGAAGATTAATCCTACAAACATTGTAAGACCTGTTAGGGCATGCATGCCATCAATGAATGTGTGTGCAATGCCTGCATATGATAATGTAAGACCAGCTAATCCTATAGCTGTTAGTCCCATTCCTGGCATCATGAGGTCCCAATTACTCATTTAAGATAGCTGATAGGACTAAGATACTTAATCCTTACGAAATCCTAGGGATCTTGTGGACGAAGAAATTAAATGGCTTTGGAATAGGGTAGAGTAAATTGGGATTTAATGAAGTACTGGAGATATCGAAACCCAGAATTGTTGTTCTTTTAGTAATTACTGCAGTCACCTCTATGTATGCTGCAAGTAAGCTAGTTCCAGGTGTTCCTGAACTTGATTATTGGGCATATCTACATATCATCATTGCAGGCGCATTGGCCTCTGCAGGTTCAAGTGCACTAAATCACTATTATGATAAAGATATTGATCCTAAAATGACTAGAACGAGCACTAGGCCTATACCTTCTGGTCGAATGACTGCTTCACATGTCTTGATTTATGGTTTGGTTGTAAGTTGTATTTCTGTAATCTATGGTTATTTTGCATTAAACGCAGTATCTGCATTCTTTATTGCAGTTGGAATTTTCTCATATGTGATTATCTACACTGTCTGGCTAAAACGAAAAAACACTTCAAACATTGTAATTGGTGGTATTGCAGGTAGTGCTGCAGCTTGGGCTGGATGGGCAGCAGCTACTGGTAGCATGGATTTGTTAGGATTCTTGGTTGGTTTCTTAGTTTTTGTTTGGACTCCATCTCACTTTTGGTGTCTTGCAATGAAAATTAAAGATGAATACGCAAAAGCTGAAGTTCCAATGCTTCCAGTTGTAATTGGAATGCAAAGAACATCGAAATTCATCTTAGGTAATACTTTGATATTAATTCCATATTCTTTGATACTTTCATTTATCCCAGATGGTATGGGTATTGTTTATACTGTCATTGCAATTGTTTCTGGAGGGTTGATGCTTGTATATCACTATAAATTAACAAAAACTCCTACGTCTGAATTTGCTTGGAAAGCATACAAAGTAACTGCTCCTTATCTCACAATAATTTTTGTAGCTGTTGCATTAGATGCAGCATTCCATTATCCGTTATTCTAAAATTTATTTATCTACCCCTGGAAAACTAGCTTCATAATCGCTTTCCATGGTTTCTTTTACTTGTTCTTCATGTTTGTCAATTATTTTTTCAACTACAACAACTTCGATTCTACGTTCATCTTTCGTAATCCATGAGACTGTGATGAGACCAAGTATTTCTAAATCTAAAAGAATTTTATTAAATCTGTCTTCTGCAATTGCATGCCCATCTTTGACTAAGCTTTTGAAAAGTTCAACATCTGTTAGACGATTTGCTTCTTTTATCTTATCAAATACTGTATTTCTTATTGGTATGGCCATTTTTATCCGTAGAATGATTTATCCTCTGTCTTTGGCACTACGTTAGATATAGTTTCCTTTACTGTGTTATACCATTGGTCTACTTCTTTAGTTATCGACGGTCTGACTCGTTTCAAACTATTTGAAAAGTCATGACTTGAAATCTTTATTGAATTACTTCTCATTGCTTCAATTGCAGCTTCTCTACACAATGCGGCTAAATCTGCACCTGTGTAATTTTGAGTAGCTACTGCAATCTCTTGTAATTTTACATCACTTGCTAATGGCATTTTTTGTGTTAGAATCTTTATGATTTCTAATCTTCCTTTTTCATCTGGTGGTGGTACATAGAGAACCAAATCTAATCTGCCTGTTCTAAGGAGGGAATTATCTAAAACATCTGGTCTGTTTGTAATTCCAATAACTACAACTCGTGATGAACTTCCTTCTTCTATTTCTGTTAATAATTGACTGAGAATTGTTTCGCCTGTTCCACCTTCTCCTGATTTGGAACGTGCTATAGAATCTAATTCATCAAAAATTACCACACATGGTGAGGATGCCTTAGCTTTTCTGAATATTTCTCGGACAGCTTTTTCAGATTCGCCTAACCATTTTGAAAGAATTTCTGGGCCTCTGACCAAAATCATATTTGCCCCTGTTTCAGTAGCTAATGCACGGGCAAGTAACGTCTTTCCACAACCCGGTGGTCCATATATCAACGCCCCTTTTGGCGGTTTGATTCCCATTTTTGTAAATTTGCCTGGTTCTTTCATTGCTATTATGAGATTATCTGAAAGTGATTTTTTGATTTCATCTAATCCTCCAACATCTTTCCACCATACTTTTGATCTTTCAACATAAAATTCCCTCATTGCTGTAGGTACTACTTCGTGCATTGCATCATAAAAGTCGATTAATTTGATTTGCATTGATTGTAATACTTCAGAAGGAATTTTTTCAGTTTCAAGATCAATTTCTGGAAGATATCTTCTAATTGATTTTAATGCTGCTTCTCTACAAAGTGATTTAATGTCTGCACCTGTATATCCATGCAATTCTGATGACAAGTCTTTAAGATCAACATCATCGCTGATTGGCATTCCTCTTGTGTGAATTTCAAGAATCTCCAGTCTTCCATCTTCGTTTGGTACTGAAATTTCAAATTCTCTATCAAATCTTCCTGGTCTTCTAAGTGCAGGATCAACACTGTCTGGTCTGTTTGTAGCCCCAAGGACAATTACATTTCCTCTATCGTTTAGACCATCCATTAATGCTAATAATTGTGCAACAACTCTTTTTTCTACATCTCCGTATGCTTCTTCTCTTTTTGGAGCAATTGCATCAATTTCATCTATGAATATGATGCTTGGGGAATTGTCTTTTGCTTCTTTGAAAATATCTCTTAACTTTGCTTCTGTTTCACCATAATACTTGTTCATTATTTCTGGACCGTTAATTGGAAACATGTTAGCTTCTGATTCACTTGCCATCACTTTTGCAAGTAGTGTTTTTCCACAACCTGGTGGGCCATAAAGTAAAATTCCACTATGAGGTTCAACTCCCAATCTTGCAAATAATTCTGGATGTTTCAATGGTAATTCCACAATTTCTCTCATAGCTTTAATCTCACGTCTTAATCCTCCAACTTCTTCGTATGTTACTCGAACTTTTCTGTCAACTGATGTCTCTGTTGAGATATTGAGATTCGTTGTTCTATCTATTTTGACTACTCCTTTTGGTGTTGTCTTTGAAATTTTAAAGTCCATTGAATTTCCTAAAATCATTACTGAAATTTCATCCCCATGAGTAATTGGCAATCCTTTTAATCTATTTTTTACAAAATCTGTAAATTCTTTATCAACGGTAACTGAATCATTGACTGGAGTTAAAGAAACTGTTTTTGCAAATTTTGATGTTACTTTTCTAATTTTTACAAAATCATTTAGTGATGCACCGACATTTTTCCTTGTTTGTCCATCTACTCTGATAATGTCTGGCAGTTTTTCATCTTCATCAACTGGCCAAACCACTGCGCAGCTGGATCTTGAACCCATCACTTCAATAATATCACCTGGTGTAACTTTGAGAAAATCCATTGCATCTGGACCAATTCGAGCACGTTTCTTTCCTACGTCTCGTTGTTTTGCTTCTCCAATTCTCATTTGCAAAGGTTCTTCTTTGCGTGTCAAAATATCACCTATTTCATGTCAACTGACATTCTACTCATGTTGAGAACTTCAAATTCACTTACCCCGTCAGTTGCCTTAATTGCGTTCTCTAGAGCATCACTTTGACCTTCTTTATCTTCTAAAACAAATTCTGCTTTGATACATTCTAAACCAAATGCTAGTGGTTCTTTTGCATGTCTTTTCATTGACATTCCTTCTGGTAATGTGGTTTTGATTGTTTCAGCTAATTTATCCAAATCCACTTCCATCCCTTTAGGAAGAATTTTTGTAACAAATAGTAATTGAGCCATTCTCTAAGGTCCTGTAAAGTTACATGAAGAACAAGTATAGTTTCTTGCGGCTTCTCTGCAACTTTGACATCTCCAAATTAAATCTGCGCCACAACTAGGACAATTGAATTTTACACATTTATCATTAGGCATAATATGTCTGTGACAGCAACTGCATGTCGGTAGTGATATAGTAGAAGACATACCCCGAATTTCTGTAAACATCATTTATACCTTCCTTAGAAATTATGCTTGTTTTAGCTGAGTAATTTTTTAATTTCTCCGCCGATAAGGGTCTGAGCAGTTTTAATCGAACCCTTTAATCCTAATAATTTTATAATTGATCCAGTGTGAAAATCAAAATCATCTTTTTCTGAAATCTCACTAATAATTTCTGGTGTTATTGTTTCAAATAATTTATTGATTATATTGTTATCAATTCGCTCTAAAATTTTTCTTGCCAGGATTTGCTTTTCAAATTCCTTTCCAAATCTTCTAGTCCATTTTTTTTGATATTGTTCAAGGTCTTCTAGGTTGTTTGTTTTGAGAAATTCTGAAATAGCTTGTCCTGCATAAACTCCTCCCATTCCACTAGTGAATATTCCTCCTGCCGTAGTTGGTTTTGCTTGTCCTGCTGCGTCTCCGATGATTACTGTTTTACCTTCTACAAATTTTTTGATAGGACCTTTAATCCAAATTGGAGCAAAAATTTTCCGTATTGTTGAAAACTCTCCTTTATCTTTGAGGATACTGTCTAACGTTTCTGCAACTTTGATTCCTCTTCCTGCAACTCCAACTTTTCCTTTACCTTCGCCTGATGGAATTATCCATGCAAAAAAACCTGGATATTTCTCTTGATCAAAAATTACTTCCACTTTACCTTTCTTTATCCAATCTGCATAGATTTCATATTGAGCAGATGATAGAATTCCTGTCCTGTCTTTATGAATTAATGATGAAACTCCTCTGGCATCTACAAATATTTTACAAGCAATCTCTTCTTGATTAGTTCTAATTCCTTTATCTGTAAGTTCTTGAAAACTAGTTCTAACTTTGATTATTGCTCCGTTTTTTTGAGCTTGAAAAGCTATCTGTTTATCCAATTCTCTTCGACTAATTTCAATTACTTTTTGTTTTTTTGAATTAATTGTAAAACTATTTCCATTTGGCGATGTTATTTCTGCTGATTCTACCATATGGTCAAATGTTTTTTTGAAAGGTATCACTCCGAGTTCTTCTAATCCTGATAAGCTTACTAATCCACCACAGTGTTCAGGGGTTCCGATTTCATAATCTTCTTCGATTACTAGGACTGAAAATCCATCTGAAGCAATTTCTCTGGCACATAGTAATCCTGCAACACTTCCTCCAGCAATTACTACGTCATAGTTCACACATTTTGTTTCTTTGTCAATTATTTAATTCAAAAGTTTTTCATTAAGCCTACTTTTGATTATAGTATGGGAGATATCAAACAGGTGATAGTTGTGAGAACTGATCTTGATATGGGTAAGGGAAAAATTGCAGCTCAAGTAGGCCATGCATGTGTGCTTGGGGCAGAACATGTTAGAAAATCTCATCCTGAATGGTATCAGCAATGGTGGGGAGGACAAGAAAAGGTGGTTGTTAAAGTTTCAGGAATTAAGGAATTACAAGAAGTAAAAAGACATGCAATTGATTTGAATTTACCATGGTCTGAAGTATCTGATGCAGGTCACACACAATTAGCACCTGGAACTACTACGTGCATATCTATTGGACCTGCCCCTGAGAATTTAATTGATAAAATAACTGGGGATCTCAAATTATTATAATTCCCATTTTTCTTGGAATGAGATATTAACAGCACTACTTGAGAAAATTTGTGAAAAAACAGACCAAAGGAATTATGGCATTTATTTTTCTAGGTGGAATTATGGTTACTTCTGGAGTTGTCATTGCCTTTCCTGGAGTAGATCCTGGAAATAATCCTGAGATGACAAATACTGGAACTCCTGCAGATAATTTTCCATTTGAACAACAAGCTCAGTTTTGTGGTTCAAGTAATGCAAAGTCTACAAATTATGTTAAAGAATTCTCAATTCCTACATTATGTACCAATCCTTTAGCCATTGTAACTGATTATGATGGAAATGTTTGGTTTGCTGAAACTAATACTGGTAAAATCGCAAAGTTTGATCCTATTCTAGAAACTTTTACTGAATATGATAATATGTTGTGGCCACCTGGAGGTCGTTCAATGATGTGGGGGATTGATTATGCTCCTGATGGTTCTCTTTGGTATACTGATGAATCCTATGATTCTATATGGAAATTTTCTACTATCGATGAGACGTATGATAGATTGTCGTATCCTTCAGAAGGAGATTCATTGCCTCAAAAACTCCGAATAGATGGCTCACAAATTATTGTAAATGATTTCACTGGAAATAAACTGACATTCTTAGATCCAAATCAATCTGGCGAAGATGTAAACTATCTCAGCATCCCATCTCCCGTTGATGACTCTGTAACTGCTGATTTTGCATTAGATGCAGATGATAATGTATGGTTTACAAATTGGCTCTTCCAACAGGGGGGAGTTTTGGTAAAATTTAATCAGAATGGATATTTTGAATCTGTTGCAAACTCTAACGAACAATTCCTTCCACTCCTTGACTTTATTGAAATCTATCAGTTACCCGTATCATTACTTACACCAAATGGTGCAGTTGTTACAGATGATGGTATCCTCTGGTTAGCAGATACTACTTCATCATCGTTCTTTAGTTTCAATCCTACTACTGAAGAGTTTACCCAATATGTTACTGCAGATCCTTTACCAAGCACGTATGGTAATCAGACTGGTGTTGTAAAGACTCCAATTTCTAGACCTTATTGGATTGAATCTGATGATCAAGGAAGAATTGTTTTCAATGAACAAACTGCAAATAATATCTCTGTGATGGATCCTAAATTACAGTCTCTTGTGGAATACAATGTTCCCTCAAAGAATCCATATTGGGCTGACTGTGATCCTGGAAATGGTGTGATGATAGATGACTGTGGTGTTGCACAAATTTTTGATTTTACTATTGATGGTGAAAAAATATGGTTCACTGAATGGGTTGAAAATAATATCGGTGTAGTTGATACCTCTATACCATTACCTCTTGAAATTCAATTGGAATCTGATTCTGTAATTCTTACACCTGGAAATTCTATAGACTTTGATTTTGTTATTTCATCAACATCTCAGAATGATCTATTTGGAGTTTCATTAGTTTTAACTTCACATGAATTTTTGAATATAATTTCCCCTTCTGACATTCCTACATCCTTCCAATTAGATTCTGATGCTCCAAGACCCATAGGCATTACTATCTCTGCATCTGAAGACGCCGTTCCTGGTACATACAAAGTTCTACTCGGTGCACAATTATCTGATATAGCAATCAGCAAATATGTTACAGTGACAATAGAGTGATACCTCAGATAGATTCTCAAATAGGAATTTCTGTATATAGTACAAAATTTCCTGGTATTGGAGGAAAAATTAGAGTTGAACCTGAAGATTTTCAAGTATCTGAATTAATTTCTGAAAAAGTAAAAAATTCCATTAATGATCAAAATGGTTATGCTGTATACAAATTAAAAAAGAAAAAAATTGATACTAACCATGCTTTATCTGGAATTTTAAGACAGAAAGGCATTCGTCTCAAAGCCCTTGGGTTGAAAGATGCATCAGCTGTAACTGAACAATTTGTATCCTCTGGAAACAAAGGAAAATCCATAGAAAGTTTTTCAAGTGACAAATATTCTCTTGAAAAACTTGGTTTTGTAAAAAAGCCTCTTTCAAAAAAAGATATGATTGGAAATCATTTCAAATTAAAAATTTCTGAATGTAAAAATAATTTAGAATCCTTTACAGAACATGATAAAATTCTTAATTTCTATGGCTATCAGCGTTTTGGTTCAAAAAGACCTGTGACACATCTTATTGGTAAGGCAATATTACAAATGGATTTTGGCAAAGCAGTTGACTTGATTTTGTCATTTACATCGTCTTATGACTCTAAAGAAAATACAGAAATTCGTGAAAAACTTTCTGATAAGGCAAATTATGAACAATATTTTGACCTAGTTCCAGTTCAGATGGATATTGAAAGAATAGTTCTAAAAGAAATGATTGAACATGGGGAGTCTATACGTGCTATTAGGGCCATTCCTGTTTCTTTAAGGCGTTTTTACATTCAGGCTTACCAATCTTTTATTTTTAATCGATCCATTAGTGCTGCATTTTTAGACGGTGAGAATCTTTTTGAAGCACAAACAGGAGATGTTTGTTTTGATCATCATGGGATAATTGGAAAATATGTTAAAGGCATGGATCAGTATTTGGCACTGCCTTTTGTTGGTTATTCCTACTACAAAAAAACAAGATTTGATTTTCAGATTTCAAAAATATTAGAACAAGAAGAGATTACTCCAAAAGATTTCTTCATAAAAGAAATGCAAGAAGCAAGCAGTGAAGGTGGCTTTAGGCAAGCTGCAATTCATTGCAGTAATTATTCTTCACATGAAAATGTGGTGGAATTTTCATTATCTAGAGGTTCTTTTGCAACAATCTTGTTAAGGGAAATAATGAAACCCGAAGATCCATTAATTGCTGGTTTTTGAGATCTGTTTTACAAAGATGATTTCTTAGATGTCTTTATGTTGGTGTTTTTTTAAGAAAATATGATTTAATTGGAAAAGGCATACATGCTAATCAGCTGTGAAATTGGAGAGGAACAATTGCTTTATTCGCAACTAAAAAAAATTCCTGAAATTAAAAATTGTTTGATCACTTATGGCAGTTATGATGTTGTAGCTGAATTTGTCACTGACACTCCTTCCCAAATTAATGAAATAATTACATCCAAAATTAGAAAACTCAAAAATATTCGAAGCACTATAACTCTACGTGTTACAAACTAATTTCTTTTGAAAATTACAACTCCTATAACCAAAACAATAATCCCTACAACCACCATTTGTATTCCATATGTGACCCAATCTGGATTTGAATACATGAATGATGATTCTGGTCCTACAATTGATTGTCCTTGAAGGTGGAACACGAAGCCAAAAATCCCTATTATGCTTCCTATTATTGCTAGAGTTTTTCCACCTCTCATGAAATTTCTTACTAGTTCTAGTAAAAAAGGGTAAACAGAATTGATCATTTGAGCAAATCATTTTCGGATTTGGTTTTTAATTATTTTCTTATGATGTCATAAAGTGTCCAATTGGAATGATTATCAAGAATCAGCCATTCGTAGTCATATAGGCTTAATTCTATTTGGTTCTGCCGCCTCACTTGCAATTATATTATTTCTGATATTTCATCCTCAAATTGAGACTATTAACAAAGAATCTCCAATTCTAATCAATATCATGTTTTTTCCTGCAATGGCTGTGGGATTTCTTTATGGGGTTCGAATTACTGAAAGAGCTGTAAAACCATCCGAAATACGCAGTCCAATCAAAAGGTCAATCGTAAAAATTTTCTTATTCTTTTTTGTCATCGGAGGAATGTTCAGCTCTGTTAATTTTGCAATCAATGGTGGAAGTATAATGCCTGATATTACTATACTTGAGGATGGATTATTGTCATGGCTAAATAGTTTCATCACTGCAAATGGAGGTGCAACGTTTCTAATCATAACGAGTATTGGTTTGATGGCAGGTGCAACCAAACGAATTGTTGGAATGAATACTGGAATAGTCAATAGAATGGTGACCTTTGTCGGAACTTTTGTCTTTTTCACAATGCTTGTTCTAAGTTTTACAAAATCAGATCCCACATCATCAGGAGTTTTATTGTATACCTTTTATCAAGCAGGAATTGTGGGTGGTGCATTTTTTGCAATGAATCGACTTACTAAAAATCAAAATATGTTAGAAGATTATACTAATGGATTTTGATTTATTTTTCTAGATCAACAAAAATTCCTGAAGCTTCATTATTGATTCTATCCCAGTATATTTCACAACCCTCTGTTTTGAAATCATTCATTTTGCATTCGTCAAAATGAGCTGTTTTGTCTCTTGAAATATTATCTGATAACAATACATCGTCTGCAGTAAACAGTGCTATCATTCCTATTGCTGCTAAACTTGCGGCCACTAAAATCATTGAATATCCGACTTGACGATAATTGTGAGGGTCTTTCATTTACGGAAAATCAATAACTCTAGAATTTAATCTTTTCAAGTCAGATGTATGCGATCAAATTGATGGCACTAGTGGATTTTTTGAGAAAAGCTGAAAAGAAAGTACTCAAAGATAACAACATTGAGCATTCAAATCCTTCAGTATGAGTTCCTAGGACCAATCACTCTTGAAGAATGGGGTCCTCCAATGGAAAAACTAGTCTACTTAATTCTCTCTAGGGATAAGGATAAGTTTGATATTCTTTATGTAGGTGACTGTGAAAAGACTGAGAAAAAGTCCTTTTTTACTGAACACTCTCGTTACACATGTTGGAGTGAACATTCAGGTTCTGAAAAATCATTGTATTTGGCCATATTGCCTTTGTTTGAGGCAAGTACTGGGCAGAGACAAAATGTTGTGAATAAAATAATTACTCGTTACAAACCTGTATGCAATTCTGCTGATGTACCTGAAAAGAAACCTGATTACGTTGTGAGAAAATCTGGAAATACAAACCATGACTCAGAAAAAATCTCATGTCTTTGTTGTGGCGCTGAAATGAAACCTGAAAAAATTCTTGAAAAATCTACTCTATTTCGATGTATAGGTTGTGGATTAAGTGACACTAAGGTTAATTCTTGACTTTATTTTGAACATCAAATAATTGTAAAGTTAACAAGTCTATTGCCTTTTTCAAATGCTGAAATTCATTTATTGTATGGATTTGACCTTCAACTAGTGCTCTTTGAATTTTAATTGAATTTTTCTCAAATTCATTTGATGCAACAATTTCCATGGCGTTGAGTTTTGATAACAAATTATCTAATTCTTTTATCATTTCATCTGATGGTTTGTGTTTATCCATGATTATCTAAAATAATTTTAATATATGAATCGTTACAAAAGATCTTCATCAATTTCTTGGATAGGATCCACGTATTGCTGACACGTGCAATTTGGAATTTGGCATTTTCCGGCCTTGATGATGGAGTCACTCTCTTGATTTGAAATATGTATCTGGTCTGTATGGTGACATCTTTTGCAATTCATAATACAATCCTAAAAATTAAGGAATCAAAACTCCTCTTGCCTCGATCTCTGAATCTTTTAGTTTTTTGAGAGCCTCATTTGCTTTTTCTAATGGAAATGTTTGGGTAATGACTTCTAAATTATTTTCATCACAAATTTTGATTACTTGCTCCATGTCTTTTGTAGAACCAATAAGCGTACCTCTGATTGTTTTTTCTTCAAATGCCATAAATGCTGGATTTTCTCCCACTGTTGCAATTACGATTAACCCGCCTTTTTTTACTGACTTTATTGCAGTATCTGTTACAATATCTGCTGGTGCAAAAACAATTGCAGCATCTAGGGTTCCATGTTTTTCTTTAATTTTAGATAAAAGATCTTCTTGGTTTTCAGAAAATACCATTGCATCTGTTACTCCTAATCTTTTTGCAACATCAAGATGATTTTGTGATCTTGAAAATGCAATTACATCACAATTTTCAACTTTGGCAAACTGTATTGCCATATGTCCCACTCCTCCAATTCCGAAAATTCCAATTTTTTTATGAGTTTGAGGCTCTACAGCTTTTACTGCTTTGTATGCCGTGATTCCTGCACAAAATAATGGTGCTGCATATTCAGATTTCATTGATTCTGGAACTTTTGTAGCAAAATCTTCTGTCACTGTAACGTATTCTGTATATCCTCCCTTGAGTGATTCCCCTAAAATTATTGATGATTCACAAAGATACTCTTTTCCTTCTTTACAGTATTGACATTCTTTACATGCCTCTAACAATGGAGTGATTCCTGCTCTGTCTCCAATTTTGAATTTTGTAACACTGTTTCCAACTTCTACTACTTTACCAACAACCTCATGTCCTGGAACCGTAGGCAATGATGGTGGAATTCCAATCTCTAGCCAATCTCCTTCAATTCCGTGAAGTTGTGAGTGACATACTCCACAGGCTTCAATTTTTAGTAAAATCTCATTTGGGCGTTTAATCTCATGTCTATCGATCTGTGTTAGTTTTAATGGATTTGTTTCAATTTTTGCACATTTTTCAAGCATCATGGCACGCATTTTTTCCATATAGTAAAAAATCAAACAGGGAATTTTAAGATTCGCTCATTAGAAAAATAAAGGACTATCTCTAATCTCTTCTATGACTGAAATTACTGCTGATGATAAAGAAAGAGTGGAGCTATTGAAATTAGTTTCAAGCTCTAAAAATGAGTTCAAAAATCTCACACTGGAACAACTGAGCCGACTACAAGAATTGGTGGAAAAGAAAGATTACAGTCATGACAAAAAAGCTCACAAATCCAAAGTGAAACTATTGGGAAAAATCAATGTTAGAATTTATGAATTAACAGAAGGTAAAGGAATTTGGGGCTAATCCAATTAGGTACAAATATTATAACAAATCTGATTATTCATGGTTGAAAATCATCTTGCTTCTGAAACAAGTCCATATCTACTTCAACATGTAAACAATCCTGTTGATTGGTATGGTTGGAATGATGAATCATTAAAAAAAGCAAAAGATGAAAACAAACCTATTTTCCTTAGCATTGGGTACAGTGCATGTCATTGGTGTCATGTGATGGCTCATGAATCATTTGAAAATAATGATGTTGCAGAATTTATGAATGAACATTTTGTAAACATCAAAGTTGATAGAGAAGAGAGACCTGATCTTGATGATATTTATCAAAAAGTTTGCCAAATAGCAACAGGCCAAGGTGGATGGCCATTGAGTGTTTTTCTTACTCCTGATCAAAAACCATTCTATGTTGGAACTTATTTTCCTGTATTGGATTCGTATGGACGTCCTGGGTTTGGAAGTATTTGCAGACAACTCTCACAAGCATGGACTGAAAAACCCAAAGACATTGAAGCCTCCGCAGAAAAATTTCTTGGTGCATTAAATAAAGCAGAAGCAATTCAAATCCCTTCAAAATTAGAAAGGACTATTCTTGATGAGGCTGCAATGAACTTGTTTCAATTAGGTGATGCCACATATGGTGGATTTGGTTCTGCACCAAAATTTCCAAATGCTGCAAATGTATCATTCATGTTCAGATATGCCAAACTTGCAGGACTCACAAAATTCAATGAATTTGCGCTCAAAACGCTCAAAAAAATGGCAAACGGTGGGATATTTGATCAAATAGGTGGTGGGTTTTCTAGATATTCTACAGATGCAAAATGGCTAGTACCTCATTTTGAAAAAATGCTTTATGACAATGCATTGATCCCAGTAAATTATGCTGAAGCATATCAAATCACAAAAGATCCTTTCTATCTTGACGTTTTGAAAAAAACACTTGATTTTGTTTTGCGTGACATGACTTCTCCTGAAGGTGGATTTTATTCTGCATATGATGCTGATTCTGAAGGTGTGGAGGGAAAATTTTATGTCTGGAAGAAAAGTGAAATCAAAGAAATCCTTGGCAGTGATGCTGATTTGTTTTGTTTATACTTTGATGTAACTGATGGCGGAAACTGGGAGGGGAATAATATTTTGTGTAACAATCTTAACATCTCTACTGTTGCATTTAATTTTGGAATTTCTGAATCTGAGGTTAGAACAATTTTAGATTCTTGCTCTGAAAAATTATTAAAAGTTCGCTCAGCTAGAATTCCCCCTGGACTTGATGATAAAATCTTGGTTTCATGGAATTCATTAATGATTACTGCTTTTGCAAAGGGATACCGTGTTACTGGAGATGTTAGATATCTAAATGCTGCCAAAGATTGCATTTCATTTATTGAGAAAAATCTCTTTGTTGATGATAAACTATTGCGAACTTACAAAAATGGAACTGCAAAAATTAATGGATATTTGGAAGATTATTCTTATTTTATCAATGCATTGTTAGATATATTTGAAATTGAACCTGACCAAAAATATCTAAAATTATCGTTGAAATTAGGACACCATTTGATAAATCATTTCTGGGATTCTACAAATAATAATTTCTTTATGACTTCTGATGACCATGAAAAATTGATTATCCGTCCTAAAAGTAATTATGATTTATCTTTACCCTCTGGAAATTCTGTATCTGCTTTTGTAATGCTTAGACTGTATCATTTATCTCAAGAACAAACTTTTCTTGAAATTACTACAAAAATAATGGAATCTCAGGCACAAATGGCTGCTGAAAATCCATTTGGATTTGGATATCTATTAAATACAATTTCAATGTACATACAGAAACCTCTGGAAATCACTCTCATCAATACGGAAAATTCTGAAATTTGTGACTCTCTTCTCTTGGATTATATTCCCAATTCTATGATTATAACGATTCACAATACTTCTCAATTACAAAATCTCTCTGAATATCCTTTCTTTGCAGGAAAATCATTTGAAGATAAAACCACTGTCTTTGTTTGTAAGGACTTTGCTTGCTCTTTGCCTCTTCATACGCTTGATGAGGTAAATTCAAATCTTTAGATTTTTTTTAAATCTATTTCAATAATATTTCCAACTTGCGGTCTACCCATATTATCATATCTTGATTTTGGCATTGCAATTGTAATTTGGGTTTGCTGATATGATTTGATATTTACTGTTGGCTGTGCCTGTAAGATTGCTTCTAGTAATGGCATTACTTGTTCTTTAGTTTCTGCATCTAGTTTTTTTGAAACATTCTCAATTATCATTTGTTTTTGAGAAATTGGTTCAGTTGAAATATTTTCAATTAAGGTTAATTGAATCATTTGGCCGTTATCTACTATTTGTGTAATTTTAAATTCATTCGTATCTGACATGATTGATTTGTCTTTCTTGATGATTTATCTTTAACGAATTGAAAAATACAATGCAACCACTGCAGTAACTACTGCTGAAGTTACGCCTAATCCGAAGATGATTTTACTTCCATCCACTTTCATGATGTTTATTCATAATAGTTGAAATTAAACTATGCTAATTTTCAATTGATGAAATTGGTTTACTGATAATTTCTACGTAAGTGTTTTAATAGAAAATTGCCTCTATCTATTATCGCACACTAACTGTATTCACACCTGCGATAATACGACCAGTCCAACAGGAGTCATAAAGAGTGTCCAGATGGGCACTCTTTTTAATTAAAATCTTTTTCAGAATTTGTATTTCCAGCCTCATCTTCTTTCTTAGGTTCCTCTGGTTTTGGAGGATCAAGAATAGATTTTTTGATTAATGCTGCCCGTTCTTTTATGATTTGATTAAATTCTTTCATATCATCTAATCCAGGTGTCTGTTGTTGATTTTGATATGCTTGCAAAAATCCAGAATACACACATCCTGTTATAATTCCAAACGCTGTATCTGGAACTGATTCTATTTCAGGAACAAAGTTTTCTGCTATTTGTTTGTAAGATTCTGATTCACTAATGTAATAATCAATTAAACTATCTATGAAGTCTTTATTTTCTTTTGATATTGCCATCTGCTCTTCCTTAATTCTCTAGTTTATTTAATTGTCTTTGATTAATCGTTTATTTATTCATGAATTATTTTCAAGATGTTGTGGAAATTAGAATCTGATGAAGGTTATTTTCGAATATATGATTCTAAAAAACTCATTGCAGGATATTTTGATCCTGATTATGGTGATATTTTTCCCAAGGATAATTCTGAAGAAATTATTGAATCCATGTTAAAAAACCATGATAAGGTTCCAGGTGGCATAGTAATGGTACCTCTTGTAAAATTCAAGTTATTTGATACTGATTTAGACACTTCTTTGACAAATGTTGAAGAACAAGTAAATCGCGTCAATGAGCATTTGCAAAAATGGAAATCATTTATGTCTAAAATGAAATATGATTGGCATTCTGTAAGAATTTCTCATACTGATCAAGACATGCTTACTATAGCATTTCAAATAAAATTCTCAAAACCTACTCCTCTTGAAAATAAAGCATTACTAGAAGAACTTTTTGACACCTTGGAAAATTTACAAAAATCTGAATTACTTTAGTATATGAAATCTAAGGTAAATGATCTTTTTTCCATTTTTCAGCCTCATTAAAGCAGTTAAACCACTCTACTTCAATTTCATCTGAATCAAATTCATTCATTTCATTTTTAAATTCTAAATTACATTTATTTTTCATATTCTCTGAGATTTGAATTACTTTTTGTTTTAGAACATTGTCTGGGGGTGCAAATTTATCTGCCTCATTAAATTCTACTATTCCTGCTTTAGCTAATTGAAATTCAACTAACCCTAAATTTTCATACTCGTATGCTTCTTGAATTTGTGTATCTGATCTGATTTTTGCTGATTCATCCCCTGTTGAAATCCATTTGATATATTCGATATCGCTATTTAGTTGAGTTTCAGATGAAATTTTGAATAATTCTACAGAGCTTTCAAATAATTCTGGTGTTGATAATTGACCATACCTTGAAATAATCTTTTCAAATTCATTTACATGTTTTTCATAATATTCCAATAATTCTTCTTTTGTAATGTCTCCTTCATCTAATTTGATTTTCTCTGAATAAAATTTTGTTTGTAGTTCTGCTACATCTTGTTGAATTTGTGCTAATTCATTTCCAAACTGAAATCCTTTCTGTTTTGTTTGCTCTGCTGAGTAGTTATATGCGATAATTGCAATAATGATAATAATTCCTATTGTGGCAATTGTAATGTTTTGTATTTTATTTTTTTTCAAAGATAATCTATGTAGTTTCCATTTTCATCTAATTTTAATTCAATTACAAATTCAGTACCGCTAATAAAAGAGTCATTTCGTGTGGTTCTAACTCGTCCAATAACTAACTCATATGGCCAAATTTCTACTACTATTGCGCCTACTTTGGCAGTTGGTGTTTCTGTAATTTCCATATCTTCACGTTTAACTCCATGTCTTTCAAGCATGTGTATTGCATGATCTAATAATGGCTCGGGATTGTTGTAATTTAGTACCCATACTGGTGCTTCATAATCAATTTTCTGCAATTTGAAACAATCCTGAATTTACTCATATAACAATTATGCGCC
>JACNFR010000055.1:0-79746 GCA_014384555.1 Candidatus Nitrosopumilus sp.
ATCAATTGGGGTAGAATTTGGTCACTCTGGCCTGTCCACATTGAAACAGCTTGTTGTAGTGTGGAATTTGGTGCAGCATCAAGTCCTAGATATGATGTTGAAAGATTTGGTATCATTGAAGCATTTGGCTCACTTAGACAATGTGATCTTGTTGTTGTTCAAGGAACTATTACAAGAAAAATGGCACCACGTCTCAGATTAGTTTATGATCAAATGCCAGAACCAAAATATGTAATTGCTATGGGGGCTTGTGCAATTACTGGAGGTTTGTATTTTGATTCATACAATGTACTCCCCGGGATTGATGGAGTAATTCCAGTTGATGTCTATGTTCCAGGTTGCCCACCTAGACCTGAAACTCTTATTCAAGGATGTATGTTATTACAAGAAAAAATCAAGAGAATGAAGGCTAGGAAGTTTGTATAATGAGTACTGAAACTGAAATTCCTCCTGCAGATGCTAAACCTGAAGTTGCAACACCTCCACCTAAACCTGCAGCAAAGAAACCTGAAGAAACACCTGTAGAGTTACCTGCTTTTGAAAAGAGTATTTCTGATAAAATTGTTGAAAAGTTTGGTGACAAAGTTGAAGTTGGATTTGTAAAAGAAGATAGAGTTAGAATTAATGTTGGTAGAGAAAATGTTCACGAAGTTGCAGAATTTATTCGAGATGGACTAAATTATGATCATGTTGAATCTGTTTCAGGCGTAGATTATCCTCAAGATAATGAAATTGAAGTTGTTTACCATATAGGATCTTACACTGATTCATCATTAGCAAGACAAATTCTAGTTTTGGCTACAAGAGCACAAAGAGAGACAAATCCAATTCCTGGAAATGATGCAACTAGACTCCCAACTCTTAGAGATATTTTTTACAGTGTAGAATTTCATGAAAGAGAAGTTTTTGAAATGTTTGGGGTTTTCTTTGAAGGCCATCCTGATAATAGACGATTACTTTTGCCTGAGGACTGGGCAGACTTACCACCACTTCGAAAGGACTTTGCAATAAAGGGACGATAGAAATGACTTTTACATTACCCCCAGGATTAGCACTCCAAAAAGTTGATGAGAGAATAATGACTCTCAATGTCGGACCACAACATCCAGGTTCTGGACATATGAGAATTATTGTACAAATTGATGGTGACTATATTGTTGCATGTGATCCTGATCCAGGATATGTTCATCGTGGAGAAGAAAAAATGGCTGAATATAGAAACTATATCACAAACATTCCTCACTTGGAAAGACCTGTAATTCATGATTCATGTAATGTGTTATATCCATACGTCTTAGGAGCTGAAGAACTCCTTGGAATTGAAGTTCCAGAACGTGCAAAGTATGTTAGAGTAATTGCATCTGAATTAAATCGATGTATCTACATTATGTACTGGCTTGCAATTTATGGAATCTTTTTGGGTCACTCTACTATGTTTATGTGGCCTGCCGGTGACCGTGAACTCTTAATTGATCTAATGGAAAAAATGACAGGAGCTAGAGTAACACATGCACACTTTGTTCCAGGTGGAGTTAGAAATGATTTACCACCTAACTTTGAGGATGTTTGTTTACGCCAAGTTAACTATTTTGAAAAACGTATCAAAGAATATGCTGCAGTCTTTTATGATAATCCTATTCTAATTGCAAGAACTAGAGATACTGGAGTTTTATCAAGACAAGATGCCATCCGATATGGAACCACTGGTTCTGTTCTTCGTGCAAGTGGTGTTGATTATGATCTTAGAATAAAGGAACCATATGATGTCTATGATGAATTAGATGTTCATACCAATGTGATGAATGAAGGAGATTCCTATGCAAGATCCAGAATTCCATGGCTTGACATGATGGAAAGTTGCAATATTATCCGACAAGCATTGCAAAAAATGCCAAAGTCTGGATCTGTTAGAACTAAACTAAAACCAAATCCAAAGGGCAAGGGACTTGATTCTGTTTACAAGCGTGTAGAATCAGGCAGAGGATCTTTGGGTTGCTATATTGTATCTGATGGAAAAACAGAACCATATAGAGTAAAGTTGAGTGTTCCTTCTTTTAGAAATTTGATTGCTTTACCAAATCTTCTAAAAGGTGAAAAACTTGGTAACATGCCGTCAGTTTACTGGAGTCTAAACTATTGGCCAGTGGAGGCAGACCGATAAATGTCTGTTATTGCACCAAAATTCAAACTAAGTGAATTTATCAAATCATTACTTGATAATGTGTTTTGGATAATTCTGATACTGGTTTTAATTGGTATTCCAGCAGTTATGATGATTTTATTTGTAATTGAAATGCCAGTAATTAATGGTGAATTACTCACACCATTTCTTGCATTAACTTGGATAGCGGATCCGTCTAGAATTCTTCCTGTTGTTAAAGCATTCATGGCCACTGATATTTTTAGAGTAATGGCATTTCCTGGATTTGGATTTGCAGCATTACTTGCAGCTGGTACAATCTTTGTTGAAAGAAAAATGCTTGCAAAATTACAACTTAGAGTTGGTCCTTTCTACTGTGGAAAGTTTGAAGGTATTTTACAATTAATGGGTGATGGCTTGAAATTAATCTCAAAAGAAATTATAATTCCTGCAAAAGCTGACAAACCCATTTTCTGGGCAGCTCCAGTACTATTTGTTGCAACAGCTGCCGCATTTGTTGCATTCATTCCAGTTGCACCTGGTTGGGTAGTTGCAGATGTAGAGATGGGATTACTGGGAGTTTTCGCAGTAATTGGATTTTTCCCAATCATTACGATTCTTTCTGCATGGTCTGCAAATAGTAAATTCCCATTCATTGGTGGTATAAGGGCCTTATTCCAAATGGTCTCATTTGAAATTCCGTTAATTTTGTCATTGCTTGGAGTTGTAATGTTAACAGGCTCTCTTAATTTGTCTGAAATTGCAGCTAGTCAATCTAGTTTCCCATGGATTGTCTTTTTACCTGTCGGTGCAATTGTATTCTTTATCACAATGCTTGCAGAATTAGAAAGAATTCCATTTGATTTACCAGAAGCAGAAAGTGAAATTGTTGCAGGATGGTTAACTGAATTATCTGGAATGATGTATGGACTTGTTCAATTAGGAACATATCTGAAACTTTATGCGTTTGCAGGTTTGTTTGTAGTACTTTTCCTTGGCGGTTGGAACGGTCCAATGGTTGTACCTCCATTCCCAGTAGAACTTCTTGAAAAGGGAATTGAAATGGGTCCTATCACTGCAGGACCATTCCCTGGATTGCCTTTATTCACACAAGAAATGCTTAACGGTACACTTTGGTTTGTTCTAAAAACAGTGGCCGTAATATTCTTCATATTATTACCACGTGGTGTTTTCCCAAGAATCAGAGTTGATATGTTGTTGAGTCTTGGATGGACTAAACTAATTGGATTAGCTTTCGTTAACATCTTTATTGCACTGGGCTTGCTTTACGCTGGAGTGCTAGGACCGGGAGGATTACAATAATGGGAACTGCAACTGGCATTATTCGTGCGCTAAACTCTGGAATTAAACATATTGCAACAAAGCGATTTACACTTCGTTATCCTGAAGAGAAACTAAAGTTTGTTGGTGATGGATATCAATTTGATCCATCCACTGGTGTTGGAATTGCTGGATTAAAAGGACGACACATGTTATTCCATGATCATTGTACTGGCTGTCAATTATGTTCAATTGCATGTGAGGGTGTTGCAGAAGCTATTGCAATGGTAAAAGTTCCAGAAGAACAAAAACAAAATAAAAAATCAATTATGCCACAAATCGATTATGGAAAATGTGTTTTTTGCGGTCTTTGTGTTGATGCATGTCCATTTTATGCACTTTACATGACTAATGATTATGAACTATCTTCTTTTTCAAAAGAAGGTTTGATTTACACTCCTGCTCAACTTCAGGTAAAACCATACGTTGCACAAGATAGTGAAATCCAAATATCTGATAGAGGTGCAACCCATGGCTGATGCTGTATTTCTCGCTTTAGCAGTAATTACAATTGGTTCAGCAATTGCTGCACTTGAACTAAGATCATTAATCTATGGTTCTATTGCATTAATGGGAACTTTGGGTGGTATTGCAGGATTCTTTTTCTTGCTTGATGCGCCATTTGTTGCATTATTCCAATTAGCAGTTTACGTAGGTTCTATCGCTGTTTTGATTTTGTTTACTGTGATGTTGGTAAAAAGAGAATTAATCTTCAAAAAAATTGAAGACAAGAGAAGAAAATTTGCGGGTATTGGTTTGATGCTTGTAATTATGGTGTCATTAGGAGCAGTATTTCTGGATTCTGGAATCAAGACAATAACTACTGATGAACCTGCCCCTAATTTTAGAGATATAGGAATTGACTTTGTAACCTATTATTGGCCTGCATTAATTCTGATGGGATTACTTTTGGCAGGTTCTGTTACTGGTGCACTAGTTTTAGCCAAACGAGAGGATGTGGAGAATGACCAGCGAGCTAGTTGATTTCACCCTTGTATCTGTAGCCCTTCTTGGCATAGGAATCTATGGCCTTGCAGTTAAACGTAATTTTATCCGAATGTTATTTGCAGTTGAAATTATTATCAACGCAGCAAATTTGAATATGGTTGCTTTTGGTAGATTTCTACCTCATAGTGGTGGACAGACTATGGCATTATTCTCAATTGCAATTGCTGCCGCAGAAGTTGCAGTTGGACTATCTTTAATTATTGTAGCTTATCGCATGTATCAGAATGTCGATATTGCAGACTTTAGGAGCTTGAAGGGATAATGGAATACGCATTATTACAGGCAGTTTTCTTGCCGCTACTCTTATCGCCAGTAGCTTACATTATTGGAAGAAAAGTAGGCCCAACTCCTGCAATGTGGTTCACATTTGCAATTCTATTGTATACTACTATACTTGTAATCAATGCAGCACTATCTGGAACAGTAGAGGAACATTATCCATGGACTGAAATGTTTGGTGAATTTGGTTTCTTGTTGGATGGACTAGCATCACCATTTGCAATCATTATCTACGTGCTATCTACAATCTTGGCACTTTACTCAAAACCATATATGATTCACAAATTCCATGAGCAATTTGAAGAAGAACAGAAAATTACCACGTCAAGTAGTGGTCAATCTTCTGTAATTGAATCATCATCTCTTACAAATTATGTGAATGCAAAATCTGGACTTTACTTTGCACTATACCTTGTCTTTGCAATGGGTATGCTTGGAACAGTCCTTTCAACTAATCTTATTGAATTTTACATTTTCTTTGAGGTAATGCTGATTCCTGGTTTCTTTTTAGTTGCCCTTTGGGGTGATGGTCCAAGAAGAAAGATTGGTTTGATGTTCTTGTTCTGGACCCATGCAGGTGCAGTAGTTTTACTATTAGGATTCTTGATGATTGGTCTCACTCTTGGAAGTTTTGACTTTGCTGATATCAAGGAATCTGAAATACCTGCAGACATTGCAATGTATTCTGCAGTTGCGATTTCAATAGGACTTGGTGTTAAACTTGCAGTCTTTATGTTCCATATCTGGCTTCCATATGTACACGGTTCAGCACCAACACCAATCAGTGCATTGTTGTCTCCAGCAATGATCGGAATCGGTGCCTACGGTCTTTTCAGATTAATTGTAGAATTCTTACCCATGACATTTGCAGATCTTGCAATATGGTTCCATATTTGGGGTCTTGTTACAATGATTTACGGTGGTGCAATGGCACTGATGCAAGATGACTTGAAACGCATGCTTGCATATTCTAGTATTAGTCAGATGGGTTACATCCTATTTGGCATTGGTTCGATATCTGTACTTGGACTTGCAGGTGCTGAGATGATGTATGTAACACACGCAATTGGTAAAGGTATTCTCTTCATGATGGCCGGAATTATTATTGTTAAAGTCGGAACTAGAAGTATCTCTAAACTTGGAGGATTAGCAGGAAAGATGCCAATCACCGCAGTATGTGCAGTTATTGGTGCATTAACAATAATGGGTGTTCCACCAACAAGTGGTTTCATGGGAGAATGGATTCTCTTCTTTGGTGCATTAGAAACTGCTATTGAAGAAGGTTCAACACTCAGAGCTGTGACATTTGGTTTAGGTCTTGTTGCAACAGCACTTACAATGTCTTACATGTTGTGGATGTTAAAACGTGTATTCTTTGGAAAAACTCCTGAACATCTTGAACATGTAAAAGAAGGAAGTTGGTACATGACTGCCCCTATGATGGTATTGGCAGGATTTTCAATTGTTGTTGGTATTTATCCAGATATTTTCTTGAAGACAATAATCCCGTACATGAATGGAGTGTTAGGAGTCTAGATTATGGCAACTGAAGCTTTTGGATTACCATTTGAAGTTGGAACTCTTAGTGCTTGGTTAGTTTGGATTTTACCATTTGCAGCTGCAATGATCATCCCAGGTGTTGGGAAATTATCAAAACATGCAACTGGCTATGTTGCAGTAGCATTTGCTTTAATGAGTGCCTTATCTGCAGCAACAATGATTCCAGTGGCCTTAGAGGCTCATGAATTACATCATCAAATTATGTGGATAGAAGCACTTGGGCTTAAAGGTGGTGTCTTAGCTGATCCGCTCTCAATAATTATGGCAAATGTAGTTGGTTGGATTTCATTCTTGATTATGATTTACAGTACTGGTTACATGAAAGGTGACAAAGACATTACAAGATTCTGGTTCTGGATGATGTTCTTTATTGGCTCAATGCAGTTAATTGTACTATCTGATAACTTGTTACAAGTATTCTTTGGATGGGAAGGGGTAGGACTTGCATCATATGCTTTGATTAGCTTTTGGTATCGTGACAAAAAGAAAGATCATGTTGGTGTCGAAGGTAGAACTGTTCTTGGTATGTTAGATTATTATGCACCAACACATGCTGGTATGAAGGCATTCATCATGACCAAAGTTGGTGATGTGATGATGATTGCTGGAATGCTTTTGATATTTTTGTTTGCAGGTACATTTGGATTTAAAGAATTAATGGGTGATACTGATTGGGCAACTGCGATGGCTGCCCAGGGATTGTTAGTCCCTGCATTTGTTTTATTGTTTGGTGGTGCTGTAGGAAAATCTGCACAATTCCCACTAAATGAATGGCTCTTAGAAGCAATGACTGGTCCTACTGCTGTATCTGCATTGATTCACGCAGCTACAATGGTTAAAGCCGGTGTATTCTTGGTGGCAAGAATTGGTCCACTCGTATTTGCTTTAAGTGCTGCAGGAATAATGGCAGATCAATTCTTTGAGATTATTGCTTGGGTTGGTGCAATTACAGCATTATTGCTTGCAACCCAGGGTATGGTTAACAATGAAATTAAGAAAGTTCTTGCATATTCTACTGGTTCTCAAATCGGTTACATGATGATGGCATTAGGTATTGCAGGATTGTCTCACCAATACGTTGATGGCTACACTGCAGGATTTTTCCATTTAATTTCTCACGCAATGTTCAAGGCTTCATTATTCATGGCAGCTGGGTCATTGTTGCATATTGTTGGTTCTAGATTCATGAGCGATATGGGTGGACTAAGAAAACAGATGAAGAAAACTTATGCATTCATGTGGGCTGCAGGTCTTGGATTAATGGGTGCTCCATTTATCACCACAGGTTTCTGGAGTAAGGATGCAATATTTGCAGCAGTTTATACGTCTGGAAATGAATGGGCAATGCCTCTCTACATTATTGCTGTTCTGACTGCTGTTATCACTGCCTTTTATACAACAAGAATGATTGGACTAGTCTTCTTTGGAAAGAAGAGTAAACACATCGAAAAGATGGAAGAAGAAGGACATCACATTCATGAAGCACCAATGTCAATGTGGATTCCATATGGAATTCTTGCAGTACTTACAATTGGTATTGGGCTTATTGGATTATCTGCAGAAGAAGGATTACATCATATGTTTACAGATTATCTTGAACATTCATTTGGTATTCACTCTGAACATGTTGCAAATGAAGCATCAATCTTACCAGAATTCTTACAAGGACTTAACCCAGTTGCACTTGGTTCATCATTAGTGGCATTTGCTACTGGTATTGGTCTTGGCTACATCTTCTACATTGGTAGATGGGTTGATCCAGTTAAATTTGTCAATTCAAATATTTTCTTTTACTCGATTCATAAAGTCATCTTAAACAGATGGTATCTTAATGCAATAATCTACTGGTGCTTTGTAGTGGCACCACTATGGTTGGCAAGAGGTGTATTCCGATACTTTGAAAAGACCGCTATCGATTATGGTATGAATGATGGTGTCCAAAAAGCAGTTGGATGGAGTGCCAAAGTTGTTCAAGGAACTCAGACCGGTGTTTCACAATCATATCTATTCGTATTTGGAGCAGGATTACTATTTGTAGTTCTGATATTGTTGATATAGGAGAATTATGAAATGATCGAAATTACTTCAACTCCATTGGTTTTAATTGCAATTTTGGGAACTGTCGGAATTCTTCTTCCAATTATCAGCATTGCAAGAAAAGAACAAGGTTCAAACTCATTTTATGCTGTAATTGCATTTGCAGCATTAATTGTATCTATGGGATATGTAGGATACCAATTTTATGCTGAAAATATTGCTTCATCTGCTCTTTTTTCAGAAGATGTAATTGTAGATGATGCCTTTGGAGGCTTCTTTGCTATTGCAATGTTAATTGTTGCTGTATTCACAACTGTTGGCTCTTTCAACTATATGCGAAAACACAATTCTCCTGCTGTTTACTATTCACTAATTTTACTTGCAACAATTGGTATGGTTCTAGTTGCATATTCAACAGATTTGATAATGTTGTTTGTTGCATGGGAATTGATGAGTATTCCAACGTACATCTTGGTTGGATATATGAAAAAGAATCCAAGTTCAAATGAAGCAGCACTCAAATATTTCTTGTTTGGTGCATTGTCTTCTGCAATCATAGTTTACGGTATTTCAATTTCTTATGGATTAACAGGTTCTACAAACATTGGAGAAGTAATTCAAGGCTATTCTACACTTGATCCTTCGCTGCTACCTCTTGCATTGCTTTCAGTTGGAATGTTTATTGCAGGATTTGGATTCAAAATGGGACTTGTTCCATTCCATCAATGGTTACCAGACACCTATGAAGGTGCCCCACCTACAATCACTGCATTATTAGCTGCTGCAACAAAGAAAGCAGGATTTGCTGCAACTATTAGAATTGTAGTTCTTGGCATGGTTGTTCTAAACCTTGATTGGACTTTAGCACTTGGAATCATTGCAGTAATGACTATGACTATAGGAAATGTTGCAGCAATTATGCAAAAGAGTATTTCAAGAATGTTGGCATATTCCAGTATTGCTCATGCAGGATACATTTTGATTGGACTTGCAGTGGCTCCTCATAGTTCTCTTGGATTACAAGGTTCTTTGTATCAAATTATGAATCACGCAGTAATGAAAGGTGCTGCATTTATTGCAATTGTAGGTATTGTAACAACACTTGGAGTTACTCACATTGACAAACTAAAAGGACTTGGAAGAAGGATGCCAATCACTGCTTTAGGTATGATTATTGCTCTCTTTGCACTCGCTGGTGTGCCTCCACTTTCTGGATTTTGGAGTAAATTGATGTTATTTGGAAGTGCTTTAGATGCTAGTTCTGCTTTATGGTGGGCACCTTGGCTTGCAATTGCTGGTGTGCTTAACAGTGCATTATCACTTGCTTACTATGGTTGGATTACAAGAAAAATGTACTTTGAAGGTGAAACAGAAAAGAGAGTTGTAGAACCAAAATCTGTAATTGCTGTAATGATCTTCTCAACAATCTTCTTAGTAGGATTTGGTGTATATCCTGAACCATTAATTAAATTTGTAGAGTTTGCAACACCAGTGATTAGTTTGGGTCTTATGCCTTAAACGAAGTAAATTTAATTAAATTATCTAGATTCATTTTTGCATCATTGTCTGGAATGTTTCTTAATGCTGATCTTGCTTTTTCTGAATATTCCTTTAGCAATTCTTCCATTTTGTTAAAGACATCTCTAGGATCTGAACTTTTCTTAATTAGTAAATTAAATAATTTATCTTCATTTTTCCAATCTAGTAAATCATCCCTGATTTGATATGCAATTCCTAGATTTTTTCCATATTCAGTTAATCCCTCAATTTGTTCTTCAGTCCCATTTGCAATAATTGCACCTATTCTTGCTGCAACTTGAAATGCAACTGCTGTTTTGTATTCAATTACTTTTAGATAATCGTCAAATGTCACATCTTCATTATTTTCTAATCTACCTTCAATCATTTCCCCTTCACTCATTAGCATGGCAGTAGTGGCCAAATCTTTTGTTATTCTAGCATTATCTAATTTGGATGATATTGCAAGAATTAACCCTAGCACAAAATCTCCTGTTAGGACACTTGTATTGTATCCATATTTGACATGAAATGGCTGTTTTTGCCTTCTCATAGTTTCATCATCAATAATGTCATCATGGATAATTGATTCCATATGAAGAAATTCAACCGCACAAGATGCTGAAAGCACATTTTCATCAATTTTACCCACACTCTCGGCTGCTAAATTCAAAATTATAGGTCTAATTCGCTTTCCCCCTTCTAGAGAATATTTTAGAGGTTCAATAAACTCAGATTCAGAATAAATTGCAAGTTCATTATCTAATGCTTGATCGATTTGTTGAATATATTTTCCATAAGTTTCAAGTAGAGGATTTATCTCGATATTTTTCCTGTCCAAGATGGGCCTGATCAAAAACCTTTACCATAAGTAAATAAATCTTGGTGCTCCAGCCGGGATTTGAACCCGGGATCTTTGCCTTGAAAGGGCAAAATGCTTGACCGGTCTACACCACTGGAACCCATGAAAATTCTATATTATCATCATAAAATCTTTTGTAAACCACAAAGATTTTTTTATTGGCAATATAGGACATCAATCATGAATATAATACAGAAAATTGATGAAATGATTGAAGAAAGAAGTTTACTAAAACATCCATTTTACCAAATGTGGTCTGATGGAAAATTAACACAGGAATCACTTGCAGGTTATTCTAAAGAATACTTTCAACTTGTAAAAGCAGTTCCTTCTTTTATGACTCCAATTATTGCCAAGTCTCCTGAAACAATAGTTGGTGAACTAGTAGAAAATCAACAAGAAGAATCTGATCATATTAAACCATGGATTGCTTTTGCTGGTGAACTAGGAATATCTGAGGATGAATTGACTTCATATCCTGGAACCGCTAAAACACAAAAAGCTGTATCTGATCTAAATCAACTAATGGATACTTTTGATGGTGGTGCATGCGCAATGTATGCTTTTGAAAAAGAAATTCCAAAAATCAGCCAAACTAAACTTGATGGATTGGCAGAATTTTATGGAATGACAAATGATGAATCTACAGAATACTTCAAACTTCATACTGAAGCTGACATTAGACATGCCGCATCATGGAAAAATATCTTGGAGAAATCATCAGTTGATACTAGTAAATTGATTGAAATTGCAGAGAAATCACTTTCAGCACAAAACTTGTTGCTTGATAGCTGTTACGAAGAATACTGTTAATCTCATAACATTTTAAACCTGAGAAAAAATTCCTTTGCTAGGGCCCGTAACTCAGCTTGGTAGAGTAACCGGCTCATAACCGGTGAGCCAAGGGATCGAAGCCCTTCGGGCCCATTATTTTCCATTAGTTTTAAAACAAGCAAATTAAAAATTAACTGGCTGCAATGAAGAATCAGAGTTATATCTGAATTGATGATTGGAAGGCATTTGACTGAGCTGCCAAAATTTACTTGTTGATTTGTTTTTTCACTTTTTCTAATATGTCTTCATCAATTAGATTTTGTTCAAACAAAGCCTCGGTAATTTGTAAAATATTTAGAATCGAATGCATTTTTACTCCTAATTCTAATAGTGCTTCATCCGCTCCTTCCATTCTATTTACAATAACGTATGCATCTTTTACTGGGATATTGACTTCTTTTAGAGATTTTATTGCATTTACAACCGAACCTCCTGTAGTAGCTACATCGTCAATCATAACTACTTTCATACCCTCATGGATTTTACCTTCCACTGATTTTGATGTTCCATAATCTTTTGGTTTGCTTCTAACATAGATTAATGGTTTCACAGTTTCAATTGCAAGTGCTGATGCAATCACTAATCCTCCAGTTGGAACTGAAACAATTGAATCAAAATTATCTAATCCAATATCTTCACTGATTTGATTTTCAAGGTATTTTATCATCTTTCTAAATTCAATAGGATAACTTGGAACTAATCTTAAATCTACATAATACGAACTATGCTTTCCACTGGCAAGTGTAAAGTCACCAAATTTTATGATGCCTTTTTGATGCAAAAAGGTTGCAAACTCTTTTACAAATTCCATACAAAAGTTAACTACACTGGATTTATTTTGTTTTGTATTGAGTAATAATTATGCCTGAAATTTGGTTAAATTATGGAATCACTGACGTTGTTTTGGATATAAAGGCTGAAAATCTAGAGCAAAAAATTGATTCCGAAGGTAAAGTTTTAGATGATTCTGCGATCAATGAAAAACTAAACACCCTTGATTTGTCAAAGCCAATGGAATTAGTAGTATTGCATAATTCTAAATCAATTTTAAAAATCATATCTTCATTGTTTACCTTATGCGAACAAAAATCAAAACCATTTCCAAAAATATTGACTGACAAAAAAATCCTGAATTTGGTAAAATCTGGATTGCCTGAAGGAAGTTCAATTAATGAATTTGATGATGTTGGAATTGATAATTCAAATCTTGTATTCATGGGTGAAATGGAATTTAATGGATTATTTGGATATGAGACTATTTCTACACGTCTTATCAAAAAATTTGGCCAAGATTCGATGCTTGCCGCATATGCAAAAAGACAAGGAAATCTCCCTACGCCTGGACAATATTCTGAAAGTTTAACAGAAGCAAAAAAATTTACTGACAATTTTGAAATTCAGGGAATAGAAATAATTGCAAATTCTGAAGGGATTTTAGATTTTACAATAGGTCATCCTTCAGAAACTATGTCTTCTACAAAAATTCTTGAATCAAATTCTATCAAAGATGTTGGTGAGCATAAAACAATGGTAATTAGTACTGGAAAAGATGCAAGCAATGACAATCTAGGAAATTCTTTTTCTTCACTTTGGAATTGCTACAATGCTATCAAAAAAGATGGCCTTGCTATTTTGGTGGCAGAATGTAAGGGAGGATTAGGTTCTGATGCATTACAACAATACATTGAAGACAGATTAACTCTAGAACAACTACGAAATCCTACTAAATACATTAACGGAATGGAAGATTTACTTTTTCTTTCTGAAATACAAAAGAAATTCCAAATTGGACTAGTTTCAATTTTACCTGAATTTTATGCAAAGAAACTTAACATGATTTCTATGCAGGGAATAAAATATTCTATGGATTATATTCTCAAAACTCAAGGTGCACGTCAAAAGGTTGCAGTGGTTACTGATGGTGCCAGATTATTGTTAAGGTGAAAGAGTCGGTAGAATATCTGATGGTAACGGTGCACACAAAATTGCTAACAATATAATTCCAATATATGCTAGTTTTCTATTTCTTGAAAGAGGAGAAACATCATCTAATGGCATTGCACTAGGACTTTTTGTACTCATTATGAAAATTAAAATTGCCATTACCCAATAATTTAACAAAACAAGAATTATCATACTTCCATAAGTTGCATATCTATGTAGTTTTACTCCGAGTAGTGTTCTTGCCATGTGCCCTCCATCCAATTGCCATGCAGGTAATAAATTCAAAAATGTAATTAAGAATCCAATCCATGCTGCAAACATTACTGGAGTCATTATCACTTCGTATCCTGAACCTCCTTTTCCAAACAAAGCTAAACTTGCCGTCATCAGTAATGGTTCACCTAAATTCCACTCAATTAATCTGGAATCTTCAAATAATCCTGCTGCAATTTCAGAATCTAAAATTGGTGCTGTATATGCAGCATAAATTGAAACTATTATTGCAATTACTAATCCTGCAATAGGTCCTGCAATAGCTACATCGAATAATATTTCTCGATTAATTGTAAGTCCTTTTGATTGAATAAATGCACCAAATGTTGGGATACCGATTACTGGAAGTCCGGGAATAAAATATGGCCAAGTTGTTTTTAGACCATGTGCTTTTGCAGCAATAATATGACCTAGTTCATGAATTCCTAAAATCCCTAATAATGACAATGTGTAAACTGCTGCCATTTCAAGAGGATCTCCAATTTCTACAATTGAATTTGTTCCTGATGTTCTATAATATCCATCAATCATTACAAATGAAATAACAATTGCAAACAATATTCTTGGAGTCCAAGATGTATTCATCCATCTCCTCTGTTTTTTTGGAGCAAATTTTTGAATTATGACGTAGAGTCCTCCGTCTTCCATTTTTTCTAATTTACAAACATACTTCATGTTTTCTAGCTTTCTAGCTAGCCCTTCAAATTTTGATTTAAAATCTCCATCTTCTATTCTAAATTCTAGTGAAAATTCAGTTTTAGTAAAGTTACTGACCTGAAATATTGAATTTACTAATGAAACAATGTCTTCTTGTGAGGGATCTTCCATCTCTTTAACACTGGATTTTTTCCATTAAATGGTCTTTTGGTTTAAAATTAAATATTGATAATATTATGAATAATTATGCAAGTTATTCTTAGACAATTAGGTGATTGCAATATTAGAAGAGCAGAACCAAGCGATCTAATTTCTGTAATGGAAATTAATTTGAAAACACTTCCTGAACATTATTCTGATTATTTTTATGAAAGCTTACTTGCTGAACTTCCAGAGGCTTTCTTGGTGGCTGAAATTGGAGGTAAATATGTAGGGTACATAATGTGTAAAACTGAATTTGGTTTTTCAAATTTTAAGAAATTAGGTTTTGTCAAAAAAGGTCATGTTGTTTCTATTGCAGTTGTTGAGGAACATAGAAAGAAAGGCATTGGAAATGCACTTGTTGAGGAATCTGTAAATGGTGTAAAATTAAGAAAGTGTGATGAATTCTATTTGGAAGTAAGATGTAGTAATACTGAGGCTGTTAGATTATATGAAAAACAAGGGTTTGTTATTAGACAACAATTAAACGCCTATTATCGAGATGGCGAAGATGCATACCTTATGGCAATTGAATTAGAATAGTTCAAACCAATAAATAACTCAGAAAAAATTTCTCGCCATGAACAAACGAAAAGGAATGGGCATTACCATTTTTGTACTCTGTATTGGTGGTTTTTTCCTTTATGCTTATTTGTTAATGCTCTCTGAATGGAGTCCTATAGTATTAGAATTATCCGTCTTGATGATTGCTGGAGGAATTTTAGGAGTTATTGCATGGATTGGATATGTAATGGCAACAACAAAACCTTCACCTGCTTCAATTACATCTGAAGATTAACTTATTTAGAAATTTTTACATCTACCACTGTTTGATAGTATCTTGGACCTACTGGTCTCACAATTTTTGAATCTAGAATTTCTGATTTGACTGAAGTAACATCAAGATAATGTTTTTCAGAAAGTTTTCCTGCATCTGTTTTTTTATCTGCATGAATGTGTGAATAATAATGAATAATTCCACCATCTTTGGTTGTATTGATTGCAGATTCTAAAAATTCATCAGATCTTTCAGGTAACAACATCAGTGTTCTATCTGATTTATTCATTAATTGATTCTTGATAATTTCAGATGCATCTCCATTTATTGAAATCACTTCACCTGCAAGTTTGTTTAATCCAATATTTGTCTCACATAATTTTGAAGCAACAGGATTAATGTCTAAGCTATAGACCGTACATTTCTTCTTCTTAGCCGCCATTATGGAAAACATCCCAATTCCTGCAAACATATTTGTCATTATTTCTCCATTTTGAATCAAATTTGCTATTCTTTCCCTTTCTGTAGAGAGTCTAGGTGAAAAAAATGCATTTTTAACATCTACTCTAAATCTACAACCAAATTCCTTGTATTCTGTCTCTGTATTGTCTTCACCTGCAAGAATTTCTAGATCCCTGGTACGAAAATTACCTTCCACTGCTGAGGCTTGATAGAATACACTTCTGACTATTTTTACTTGATCTAATAATGCATTTCCAATAATATCTTTTTTTGATAATAACGAATCTGGAATTCTAACAATGATTATTTCTCCTATCTGATCAAAAGCTGAAATTAATTCATTACTTTCTTTTTCTGTAAGCACATTTTCTAGTGCTTTTTTTAACATTCGAGTCAATGTTTGTAATAGAAATTTCCAGTTGTTTTTTGATCCTTGTCTAATCTACTTTCTAATTTGTTTACACGTGGTCTTAGACTTTTTTCATCTCGTCTAAATGACATGTCTAGCGATTTTAGAAATCTATTCATCGCATCAGCCTTTGGCATAGGTGATGTCGCTCTACCTGCAGAACCTGATTCTCCTTCAAATATTATCATGGAATCTGAAACTAAATCCATTAATTGTAAATCGTGATCAATTATAATTGCTGATTTACCAAAAGAACGAACAAATTTTTGTATAAATTTTGCTACTGCAATCCTATCCTCTACATCTAGAAATGCTGATGGTTCATCTAATGCATACAAATCTACTTTTTGTAATAGACACGATGCAACTGCAACTTTTTGCAATTCTCCCCCCGAAAGATTTTTGATAGATTTATTGTAAAGTTTTTTAATTTTTAATGGATCAAGTATCTGTTCTTCTTCCATGCTCCCTTCTACTGGATCTCCATTTGCTTTATCTAAAACTGCAATTACTTCTACATCCAGATCATTTTGAAGATATTGTGGTTTGTATGCAATCTTAATTTTTTTATCAACACTACCTAAATCTGGTTTTTCAACACCAGCTATCATTTTCATCATGGTTGTTTTACCAAGTGCATTTGCTCCCATTATGCCTACAACTTCGCCCTTTCTTACCCTTCCAGCCTCAATTTCTACTGAAAATGAAGGGTATTTTTTTACTAATTTTGGATATGAAACAATTGTATTTCCTTCTTCAAAAATATCTGTAGTTGAAGATGATACATCCATTGAAAATTTCTTATCTCTGAATCGTACGTTTTCAGTTGGTAAATATCCATCTAGAAAAACATTGATTCCAACTTTGGTGGATAAAATATTTGATACAATTCCGTATGCTGTAGGTTCTCCATACAATACTTCTATGTAGTCACTTAGAAAATCTAATAATGTTAAATCATGTTCTACCACCATAACACTTTTCCCTATTTTTGCCAAATTTTGTATTACTCTTGCTACTCCAGTTCTTTGAAAAACATCATTGTATGATGATGGCTCATCAAAAAAATAAAACTCTGTATCTTTAGATGCTGATGCCGCAATTGCAATTCTTTGTAATTCTCCACCACTTAGTTCTTTCAGATTTTGTTCTATTGAGTTTTCTAATCCTAATGTTTTGATTAATTCTCTTGACACTCCCCGTTCATCATATTTGTCAAGTAATTCTTTCCCTGTTCCGTCAAATGCTTGAGCAAGATGATGTACTTGCTGCGGTTTTATTGAAGCTCGAATTTGTTTTTGTTCAATCTTTTCAAAATGTTGTTTAAGCTCTGTTCCACTATAATGTTTTAAAATTTCATCCCATTCTGGAGGATTTTCATATCTACCTAAATTTGGTTTTAGATTTCCTGATAGAATGTTTACAACTGTACTTTTACCCATTCCATTTCTTCCCAAAAGTCCTACAACTTCTCCTTTTTTTGGAGTAGGCAACTTGTAAAGTCTAAATGAGTTCATACCATATTGATGAATTTTATCTGTAGCTAACTCACTAGCAAGATTTACAATTGTAATTGCATCAAATGGGCACACTTTGACACAAATTCCACAACCATTGCAAATATCTTCATCAATTTGGGCTTTTTTTGACTCTTCATTTATCGTGACACATTCTGCACCTGATTTATTGACAGGACAATATTTGATGCATTCTAGACCACATTTTTGTGGCTGACATAGATCTTGATCTAAAACTGCTACCCTGTGAGTCATGTTGTAATTCGGTATTTTCTTTGCTTTATACCTATTTTGAGCATATTTCAAATCTGGCGTTACGTTAATAGATGAGAATTTGACATCAAATTTCAAGCCGGCCATAGCGTTAGGGTGCGACCCAATCCCGTTCCGAACTTGGAAGTCAAACCTGACGTCGCTGTTGTGCTACTAAGATGCGAGAGCTCTTGGGAAGCAACGGTGCTGGCATTTTCTACTTTACAATCAATCTTTTAATATTCAATTAATTGGATTGATGTGAAATCAATGCCTAATTGTAGTGTTTGTGGAGAAATATGTGATAATGATATTCGATTACTAAATCATATGATGGAAAAACATGGTTGGAGAAATCCAAATGTTGGAACGCCTGATAGGAATAGTCGAGGCTACTAATTTTATAAATTTTGCAAATAATCTAAAATCAATCTTACACCAAAACCTGTAGCTCCTTTTGGATTGTATGATTTTTCTTTTGTAGCTCCCTGTGTCCATGCAACTCCTGCAATGTCGATATGTATCCATGGTGTTTTTTCAATTGCATTTCTCAAAAATGCAGCTGCAGTAATTGTCCCAGCTGCTCTTCCTATGCCTACATTTTTCATATCTGCAACATCTGATTTTATCATATCCATATAGTCTTGATTCAATGGTAACTCCCAAACTTCTTCAGTTGTTCTTTTTGAAGAGTCAATGATTTTCTTTGTTAGTTTCTCATCATTTGATACAATTGCTGCTACATTGGTACCTAATGCTACAATACATGCACCTGTGAGAGTTGCAAAATCAATGATTGTCTTTGGGGAATAATGTTTTTCCCCATATGATAACGCATCAGCTAAAATCAATCTACCTTCTGCATCTGTATTTAGAATTTCTGCAGTTTTTCCACTGTATAATTTTATTATATCTCCAGGTCTGTATGATTCTCCGCCTGGCATATTTTCAACTGAAGGGACAATACCTACAACATTGATTGGAAGTTTTAATTCTGAAATTGATTTCATTATTCCTAAAACTGTACATCCTCCACATTTGTCAAATTTCATTTCATCCATCGCAGCTCCTGGTTTCAAAGAAATCCCGCCTGTGTCAAATGTTACTGCTTTTCCTACTAAGACTATTGGTTTTTCATTTTTTCGTCCTAGGCTGTGTTCTAAAATAATTAATTTTGGTTGATTGTTACTTCCTTGACCTACTGATGAAATTCCCCCAAATCCCTTTTTCTTTAATTCTGGTTCCGAAATGATACTGCATTTCATTTTATTTTTCTTAGACATATTTTTTGCAAAGTTTGCTAATGTTGTAGGAGTACATTCGTTTGGAGGCAAATTGGCAATACTTTTGGTAAATATTGCACCGTCTGCAATAATCTCAGATATTTTGATTGCTTTTGAAATTTTATTTGATTTTGAAATAATAATGGTGAGATTTGGTGAAGTTTCTATTTTCTCTGTCTTGAATTTATCGAATTTGTAAAGGGCCATTTTAGCACCTTCAATTATTTGAGAAACTGCAGAAATTGATTCAGTTACATAACTTGGAGGTGCTATTATTGAAAATTCGGATAGTTTCAACTCTCTTGCTTTTAGAGCAATTTTCCCTGAAACAAATCTAATCGTATCTTCTGTGATGTTCTCTTTCTTTCCAATACCTGCAAGTAGGATTCTTTGTACAGGTTTTTTTCCCGGGATGGGGATTATACTTAGTTTTCCTAATTTTCCTTCCATGTCTTTTAGAGATTGGTTAATTGTTGAAGTAGTGTTACTATCAAATTTTGGTAATCCTAAAACTTTGTTAGAATTTTCTAACACAAATCCACATAGTAGATTTGTTTTCTTTTTTGCAGAATTTTCAGTTTTTATCTTCACTATGAAATCTTCTTTTTTGAAGTATTATTTAGATTTACTATAGATCTATTATTTTGCTATTTGTAATAAGACTTGATGATCTTACAAATACGGCTTTGATTGTTTTACAATCTTGCTTACAATCATCATCTATTTTAGACATTGATGATTTTTTTGTTTTTTCAGATAAAATTGATTTTAATAATGGGAGTAAAGCTGCTCTTCCTCCACAAGCTCTTTTTTGATTAATGAACCAAAACATATCCAATGCTGATTCATCCAAAATAGTTTTCCTAATTTTTTCCCCAAATTCTGAATAGTGTCCTACCATTGTAATTTTATCTCTGGCAATAAAATTAATCATTTTTGCAAATTTCATGCACAAATAACATTGATTATCAAATAATACAATTGGAGTATTTTCTTTAATTTCCATAATAATGTTGAAATAACGATCAAATTAAAATTTTACAAACTTAATACTTGATATTTATTTTAATTATTTATGACATTAATTTCTAATAATTTTGATTCTAGTACTAAGACTGGCAAATTCCCTTGTGTTTCATGTCATACTGAGTGTTGTAAAGAATATGTGATTTTTGTTAATGCTCACGATGTTCACAGACTTTCCAAAGGATTGGAAATGTCTCCTGAGACTTTTTTAGAGATTTATGGTGCCAAGGACTTTTCTCTAGGAATAAAGGTGAAAGAAGGATTGATAGATCTTGCCTTGAAACAACAAAATAGTACATGTGAATTTCTTGAAGAAACTAAAGATGTCTTTAGATGTACAGTTAATGATTTCAAGCCAGGAGTGTGTAAATCATATCCATTTGAAATGAAAAATGGAAAATTGACTCAGATGAGTAGTATGATGTGCCCAGTAGATTGGGATCTGTTAGAATTTGAGAAGATGATGAAAATACATCTTAAAAAAGATGAATCTGAGTGGAAATTCTATGATGCACTTGTAAAGGATTGGAATGGAAATCATGGGGTGAAAAAATCATTATCTGAATTTTTGAAATTCATGTTAGATAAAGTAGAGTCCTCTTTAACATCTTAATTATATGATTTGTATTAAGATCTCTCTATTTTTGTAGTTTCAGAATTTGTGGTTTTCTTTAGAAGTAGATTTTTATTCAATTTACCAGGATAATGTTGCAGATGGGGCTTAACTATTATCAAATTAAGAAAAATATTCTTCGAGCTCGTAAATTAGTGATTAAAGGAACTAATGCTGCAGGATCTGGTCATCCTGGAGGTTCATTTTCTATGGCAGAAATATTGGGATGCTTATTCGGTAAATATCTTAAATTTGATCCTCAAAATCCCCAATGGGAAGACAGGGATAGATTAGTTTTATCTAAAGGCCATGCAGCTCCTGGATTATTTTCAAATATGGCAGTTGCAGGATATTTTCCAGAGTCTGAAATTGAAACATTAAGAAAATTTGGTAGTAAATTACAAGGACATCCTGATCTCAAATGTCCTGGTGTGGAATTTTGTGGAGGTTCGTTAGGTACTGGATTATCATATTCTGTTGGAATTGCACTAGCTGCAAAAATTGATTCTAAAAATCACCACGTCTATACCATTATTGGCGATGGGGAGTCAGATGAAGGACAAGTTTGGGAGGCTGCCATGACTGCTTCAAAATACAAAGTTGATAATCTGACAGCTTTTCTTGATAGAAATTTCATTCAACAGGACTCATACACTGAAAGAGTAATGCCACTTGACGAAAAATTAGAGGGAGATGATATATCTGAAATGTGGAAGGATGCATCTCGCTGGAAAACCGGTGATAAATGGAGATCTTTTGGTTGGAATGTGATTGAAATTGATGGACATAGAGTAGAACAGATTGATGCAGCCATTGCAAAAGCAAATGCTACAAAAGGAGTTCCTACGATGATAATTTCTAGAACAATTAAAGGAAAATCTATAGAACACATGGAAGATAATCCTCAATGGCATGGAAAAGCTCCTGACTCAGACATTGTTCCGATAATTAATCTTGAATTAGATTCACAATTCATGATTTCACCATCTATCATTGCTGGTGACATGACAAATTTAGAAAATGAAATTAAACGATGTGTATCTGGTCGAGCTGATTATATTCATCTGGATGTAATGGATGGACAGTTTGTTCCAACAAAAACTTTTGATCATTCTAAAATCAAAGAACTAAGACCGTTAACCATAATTCCATTTGATACTCATTTAATGATCAATGAACCCGTGAAACATGTTAAAGATTACATTGATGCTGGTAGTGACATTATCACTGTCCATGCAGAAGTTACTGATGAATCAAGCTTTGGGGAAATTCATGATTTATTAAAACAAAATCAAGTTGGTGTCGGTTTTTCAATAAACCCTGATACTGAATTGCCTGAATGGTCTTACAAATTCTTACAGTCGCTTGATCAACTAATTGTAATGTCCGTAGTCCCTGGAAAATCAGGTCAAAAATACATTGAAGAAACACATGCAAAAATGTCTAGATTAAACTCTGTCCTAAAAGAACATAATTTTACGGGTTACATTGAGGCTGATGGCGGCGTAAATCTTGAAAATATTGGGTCTGTATTCACTGATGGTGCACGTGCTTTTGTTGGAGGTGGTGCCATTATTGGACAACAAGATGTTAGAGCAGCCATAGGTGATTTTAGAACTGAAGTTTTGAAATCTCGAAGACGAAGTTTGATTGATAAAGCAAATGAACTAGGCGGAATTGATTTGGTAAACCGATGGATTGGTTTGCATGTCATTGGAAAAAAACAAGACGAACTTAAAAAAATTGCACAGGAGGCAGGATATCTTTGAATGAACCAATTATGACTGATATGCGTTCAGAATATTCAAAATCATTAATTGAACTAGGAAAAGAAAATCCAAGTGTTGTTGTTTTAGGTGCAGACACTACTGATTCATTAAAAACTTCTGGATTTGGAAAAGAATTCCCTGATAGATTCTTTAATGTTGGTATTGCAGAAGCAAATCTCGTAACTATTTCAGCTGGATTGGCATTTTCTGGAAAAATTTCATTTGCTAGTACTTATGCCATATTTTTACCTGGACGAGCAGTTGATCAAATTCGAAATAATATTGCTTATCCATCACCTCCTGGAAAAAAAGGTCTTAATGTAAAATTAGTTACATCCCATGGAGGTCTTTCTGTAGGCCCTGACGGGGGTTCTCATCAAACAATTGAAGATATTGCAATTATGAGAGTAATTCCTAATTTTCGAGTTTTTATCCCTGCTGATACTGTTGCTGTTTCAAAATTAACACAATTGATGGCAAGAGAATATGGGCCATTTTATATGAGAATGGCAAGATCTGTAACTCCTTTAGTTCATTCTGATTCTCAGGAATTTCAAATTGGAAAAGGAATCACCTTAAGGGATGGTTCGGATTGCACTATTGCAGCATGTGGAATTACTGTTAGAATGGCTTTAGAAGCTGCTGAATCTTTACAACAAGAAGGAATTTCCTGTAGAGTTTTAGATATGTTTTCAATAAAACCTATTGACAATGAATTATTAGAAAAAGCTGCTAGAGAGACTGGATGTATTGTGACCACCGAAGAACATAATATTATTGGTGGAATGGGCTCTGCAGTTACAGAATCTATTTCTGAATCTTACCCTGTACCGATAAAGAGAATTGGAGCCCAAGATATGTTCGGAGAGTCTGCTCGAGATAATGAAGTTCCATCACTATTGGAAAAACATGGAATAACATCTTTTAATATGGTAAAACAAGTCAAAGAAATTAGGAGTAAAAAACTATGAAAATTTTTCTAGACACTGCAAATCTTGAATCCATTAGAAAATTCAATGACATGGGATTGTTAGATGGAATCACTACGAACCCTTCACTAATGTCCAAAGAAGGAGGCAATCCAAAGGATGCAATGGAGGAGATTACAAAAATTATCAAGGGTGATGTAAGTTTGGAAGTTGTTAGTACTGAATATTCTGGAATGATGGAAGAGGGTAAACGACTTCGCCAATATGGAAAAAATGTTGTAGTAAAAGTTCCAATGACTCCTGATGGTCTAAAAGCATGTAAATCCCTTTCATCAGAAGGTATTCCTGTTAATGTTACATTGATCTTTTCTGCAAACCAAGCTTTACTGGCAGCAAAGTCTGGTGCAAAATATGTTAGTCCATTTATTGGAAGATTGGATGATGTTGGTCAAGATGGAATGAAATTGATTGAAGACATTAAAGAAATTTTTGAAAACTACCCTGATTTTAAAACTCAGATACTTGTTGCAAGTATTCGTCATCCAGTACATGTTGTTGATGCTGCAAAAATTGGAGCTGATGTTGTCACTTTGCCTCCTGCAGTTTTAGATAAGATGTTAGAACATCCATTAACAAAAATTGGTCTTGAAAATTTCCTTGCTGATTGGGACAAGTTAAAATCTCAAAATCCTGATATTAAAATTTAGAGAATATTCTCTAAAGATATCTATAAAAATTAAAATTTGAGGTTTTTCTATGCTGATCCTTTGTTTGTGCTTTTTCTTGAACTAGTTCCTCTACCTGTACTTCTAGTCATTCCTTCAGTTGAAGGTCTAGCTTTTGGATCTGGCATATCGCCTAATCTTCTTGAACCAGTTCCACGACCTGTGTGGACCATTCTACCTGCTGTTGCTTTCTTTCTAGCTTCTTGGATCTTTCTAAACTCATCTCCAGACCATTTGGAAGCATCTTCATCAACTTCGATAGTTCCTGTACCTCTACCTGTTCTTATTCTAATTTTCCCCATAATTTAGATTAAATTATCTTGTATTTATCTAAGCTCATTTTTTGTTAGTAAATCTAGATTTCTAATTTTAATTGCTGATCCAACCTAATTTCTTAAAATATGCAAACATCATGATTGCAGGAATTGCTGATGCAATAATTACAAAAATGAATGTTGAAAATGGCCCTAAAACCATTGGATTGTTTCCAATCCCTCCTGGTAAATCAACATTCATTCCATAAAATGTACCGATTACGGTTGATGGAATTGCTAATGTGAAAATTATCGTCAAGACTGCAAGAACTTTGTTTGTTTTCTCAGTACTTAATACAAAGTCCGTATCTTTGTAAATTTCCATAGTTTCTCTTGATTCTTCTAATGTTTCAATCACTTTGTCTATGTGGTCAATTACATCATCATAATACAATGTAAGCTCATCATCACCACTTCCTGAAAATCCTTTAACATTTTTTGCTATTTCTAAAACAAATTTCTTTAATGGGTTTGCTATTCTTCTTAATCTGTTAATTTCTCTTCTAAGCAAAGCAATACTTCTTGCTACTGGTTTTGTTTCATCAAAAACCCTATCTTCAATTTCATCTAAATTTGCAATAATCTTTCTTGATATGTGTAACAGATCATCTACTAACACATCTAATATTTCATGAAGCAATAATCCTGAAGATCTTCCTAATAGTCTATTTTTTCTTTGCTGGTCTGAATTTGATTTACAAATATCCACTAATTCTACTAATGGTTTAAGATCTCCTTGATGAACCGTAACTAGGAAGTCTTTTCCTATGAATATTGATAATTGACTATTTTTTGATATTCCTATCTTTTGTGACAATGGTGGAAAATGAAGAATTACAAAGAAATGGTCATCATATCTATCTAATTTTGGAAGCTCAAATTTGGTCATACAATCTTCAATGTTTAATGCATTGAAATTATATTTTTCAGCTAATTTTTCAACATCTTTTCTATCGGGATTTTGCAAATCAATCCATACAAATTTTTCACCCTGGATTGTTTCTATCTTATTTTCAATAGGATTCTCTGCTATTTTTTTACTAGAACGTAGCCTATTTGTGATGAATCCCTTTCTCATGTCGAAAAATACCCTAATACAACAAATTTAAAGCGATCGCTATGATGAAATCAAAATTAACTTTTCATTATTGAATTGAGGCTAATCTGATTTGATTAAAGAATTCATTGTACCCATGGGAGAAAATAGTTTGTACCTACCCAAACAAGTCCTATGGATATTGCCATTGCAATCCACCATTTTCGCATATATGAATACTAACCTAGTCAATAATAAATCTACAGTCTGATTTTCAACAAAATCTTAAAGATTATTACTGGATGAACAAGTTTCTTTTTTTGTGGCCTTCGTAGTACAGTGGTTAGTATAGAGGATTGTGGATCCTCGGACAGGAGTTCGATTCCCCTCGAGGGCCTCTTTAAATTAGTTTAAGCCCCTTCCTCTCATCCCAGATTCATGATAATAGTATAAATTCTAAAAAAAACACTCTATAATATTGAAAAAGATTTTAATTCCTTTTGATGGTTCTGAATTCTCACAAAAAGCATTTGAGAAGGGATTAGAGATTGCAGAAAAATTTGAATCACAACTAATAGTTTTGACTGTAATACAATCAAAAATATCTGATTCGGCAGGGATCTCTCTTGAAAGACTACAGGAAATTCAGGATGAAGAAGAGGATGTTGCTACTACATTACTTAAGAAATTAGAAAATCAAGTAAATGCCAAAAACGTCTCCTTTTCAATGAAGATAATTCACAACCCTTCAACTCCTGATGGAATTATTGTCTTTGCAGAAAGTAATAATGTGGATCTGATTGTAATTGGCTCTCATGGGAGAACGGGTTTTAGAAAACTTGTATTGGGAAGTGTTACAAATGGAGTACTTTCACATGCAAAATGTCCTGTTCTTGTTACTAAAGGAGCATAACAACAAATAGAGAACTTGTGGTGAACTAGTAATATGACATTTCAAAAAATAGCTGTTGCAATCATTACTCCTACTCACACAAAAAAATCCTTTGAACTTGGCCTTGAAATGGCTAAAAAATTTGATTCAGAATTAACTGTGATAGAATGTATGTATAAAACTCCTCCAAAGTTTTATTTTTTTGAAACAAAGTCAGATAAAAAAACAACACAAAATCAGATTTCAAAACTTAAAACAGAATTAGAAAACTGGAAGAAAATTGCACATAAACAAGAAGTTCCAATTAAGACAAAATTGGCATTGACTGACAATATATCACATTGGGTAGTTGATTATGTTAAAGACAATAAGATTGATTTGTTAATTGTGGACTATCCAAAACTATCCATGGAAGAAATAACGCTTTTCGATGACATTATTAATGTAATTCATCACAAATCTCGCTGCCACCTATTAACGACTAAACCCTCATAGATTCTAATTTTTAAGAGACCTGAACTAAAACAATAATTCCCTTTGAATGGCTGAAAACGGGTCAACCTTCTAAGAATTCAATTCAAAATCGAGATCATTCTTAATTCTAAGTTTGTTTTGAATGTATTATGGCTTTTACTAGATGTGGCAAATGTGGAGAACTTAGATTTGATGGAAAAATTAACCTTTGTGCAAATTGTGGCCATCGAATTACAAAGATTGCTAAAACGTTTGAGTGAAATTAATTTTCTACAAATACAGTTCAAACTCTTGCGGATTAACATTAATTTACTATATTTTTAGGAAGAAAACATGACAAGTTATGCAGCACAAGTGAATACAATTCACAAAAAATTTACCAATGCAATGAAAAAGGCAAAAACAAAACAGGCCCTAAACAAAGCATACAGCACACACAAAAAAGATCATGAAAGATTGCTCAAAAAACATCTGGCTGAAGAAATAAGAGATATTAAAAAAGCCAAAGCAAAACTAGACTGAACAATTTTTTCATTTATTTTTTATATTGGTGGATCTATTTTACTATCAGGACTGGAGTGTTTGCTTTTTGTATGATCTCTCGTGCAACACTTCCAAAATAATTTGAAGCATCTCCCATTCCTCTTGAACCCATAACTATGAGATTAATTTCATTTTTTTAATACATCATTTAAAACTCTAGAGAAACTAACATGAGTTAAATCTGCATTGATTTGTTTTAATTATTTTTCATGAAGTTTTTTCAAAAGATCTTCAACAATCACTATTGTGATTTGTTTCCCCATGAAACAATTTAACATTTTTCTCTTTTATACTGTCTGTAATTTCTTTTCATTCCTATCTACGTCTATTTCTATCTCAAAAAAGACGATTGAATTCACTAAGATTTAATATGAATTGAGATTATTTAGGAAAAAATAGAATTTATTATTTTAACAACAAAAATCCCAATAAAATACTCAATCCGATAAAAATGCTTATTGTAATTATCATGTGTTGCTGAGCTTTTTCTTTTTCGTAAAACTTTCTAGGAGTGACACCCCCAATAAAGAAAACAACCATCATTCCTAAAACCAATCCTATGATGTTTGCAGCAGTTAGAGTTAGGGCACTTGAAAAAATATCAAAATCCCATAATGCAATTCCGATTCCAGCCACGGCAGCAGGAGGGACTAAGGCGGCTGCTATTGCTACGCCTACCAAAATTCCTGGGATGTTTGTAGACATTGCAATGCCTCCAGCCAATCCTAGTGCTATTGCCACTGCTAAGAATACTGGAGAAACTACAGTTCTAGATAATATTTCATCTGTTAATGGTAAATCAACGAACTGTATTGTAATTCCTGTTAAAATAGCCCCCGTTGCAACAACTGAAGCAAGTAAAATCAATCCTGAGAATAGTGCTTTGAGCATTTTGTCCGTCTTACCTACGGCGGTGTTAAATGAGAAAGCAGAAATCGGTCCAAGCAAAGGTGAAATCAACATTGCACCAATAACTAAAGATGCATTGTTTGCAAAGACTCCTGCAGTAGCAACTCCTGCAGCTATCACTATCATGAAAAGAAGATTTTTGTTGAATTTTACATTTGGCTCTATCAGGGATTCGTATTCTTCAATCAGTTTTTTCTTTTTTACTTTGACTTGTTTTGTTTCAAGTTCTTTTGTATAGTTTGAAAGATAATCTGATAACGTGGCTTCAATTGCAAAACTAGTAACATACAGATCTTTTGTTCTAGTATCTATGATTTTATTTAATTCGTTAGTTAATCCATTTGCCAATGAATCAGGACATATTCCTGTGTAGCGTATCAATCTTTCATTTTCAGACATTGTTAATTCTGAATGAAATGGAATTTTGTATTTTTTAAAAGTGAATTCTATACTTTGGCTTTGTTGGTCATAACAAATAACTTCAATTTTCCTCAAATCTATCTAATCTGATTGAATTATTGTTTAATGAAGTATTCGTTATTGCAATGAAGACAGTTTTTAAAAATCGTGGATTTGAACCTAAATTTAGGGCCTTGAACTAACTTGACAAGTCACCTCGATGACCTTCTTTTGTTTTAAAAAATGCCAAACTTGCTTGATTCCATCTCTTCTTTGATGGCTAGTTTGAATCTGGGTGATTTAGATTCTATATTTTTTGTAACCCATGTCAAAAATTTCTTATCTGTATTTTTTCCTTTCAACTTCTCAAAATCTGCTCCCATCATTTCAGATAATTTTTCAATCAAAGATTTATTCACGCTCAATACAAAAAAGTGCCAACCAAAAGCAAATTCCGAATCTGTCATTGCAAAATCTTCTTTTCCATGAACCATTTCTTCTAAAAGTGACAATTGATGAGTTAACGCCTTACTAGTTTTATCATAATCTATTGCGGAAACATTGATGTTTAATCTGCTCTCCATGTTTTGTTTGCACAAAAACAAAATAAAAGGATTACATAAGTTATTCTTTTAATAGATATTCAAAATCTATGTCAAAATGCATTTTCATTATATTGATGTATGTTTTAATGGATTCTGGAATTTCATTTCCACATACAACTCCTAGTTTTTTTGCATTTATCCAAATTATCAAAGTTTGTATAATTGTTAAAAATCGATCATTTTTAATTTCTGGTGATCCAATGGCTTTGGTATATCTTTCAGCAAATTCCCAGGCTGTGACAAAATCAATACATTTTACACCAAAAATTGCGAGTAATTGTTCTTGCATGCTTTCTGCTTTTTTGAACGGAACTTTATTCATAATATATGGAAAATCTACTTTATCTGGAAGGCAATCTGGAAGAGGTCCCCAAATTGTAATTATTTTTGTTTCAGGTTTTAATTTTTCAAATTTATCCATCATTTTATTAATTACATTCTCATCTGTAAACCAAAACAAAATCACTGAAGCTTCTGTGATATCTGATTCTTCTATTTTTTCACATTTTAATTCTGCATTCATTTTTTTATCTTTTAGATTTTTTTTTGTACGTTCTATTTTTTCTAAATTATTATCAATCCCTACTGCTTTATTCACTTTAAATTCATTAATAGCTATTTCAATTCCTTTTTCATCATTACATCCTAAATGATAAAAAATATCATCTTCACCTAAATCTACAAATTTAAAAATATCTCTAAATGATTTTTCATGCAACTGAACATCTTCACCACTAAGTAAATTATTTGGAAGTGTTTCTAAATATTCTTCAATTTTCATTATTACTAGTACTTTAAACGAGAATTTATTCTCTTATGCTTTCCAATTTTGAAACTGCTTGCCATAATTGTGTTCTGACGTATGAAGGCATGTTTGGATCTTGTGTTACATCATCTAGTAGACTAATTGTATTTGCTGCTCTAACTGATAATGAATATTCTGGATTCTTCAGATCTGTAATTAAATCTGTAATTGATTTTTTAATTGTCTTTGGTGTTGAATTGCTTGAAGTAATTTGTTCTAATGTTTCAATTGCTTCTTTCATTGATTCTTTATTTTGAGCGCCGTTAACCATTTTTACACCTTTTCTTAAAAAATAGAAGTATATAGTTACATCTCTACAAAGACATTGTCTGATTCTACGACAACGTTGTATGATGTTAAATCTCTAATTTTTGCTGGAAATTTAATTAATTTTCCAGTTTTACAATCAAATTCCGCTGCATGCCATCCACACGTAATAGTACAACCCTCTAACTTTCCTTCTGATAAACTTGAACCTGAATGTGTACATGAATCGTCTGTAGCACAATATTCTCCATTGATATTTGCAACTAAAATGTCTCTGCCATCAATTGATACTTTGATCATTTTTCCCGGTTGAATGTCTGAAGTTTTTCCAGCTATAATTTTTCCCAATGATGTTTTTATCTAATCATTCTTAATAATTTTTTGTATATTATGAAGATAACAGTTAGAGATGCAAGTAATTTGGATAAAATTCCAATTTTAAAATTTTGCAAAAATACTTTCTCTTGGGGGGATTATGTTGAACATGTTTGGGATTCTTGGTTATCTGAAGGTAATTTGTTTTTAGCTCAAAAACAATCTCCTGTTGGAATTTGTCATGCTTTTTATTCAAAATCTCAAATTTGGATAGAAGGAATTCGAATCGATCCAAATTTCCGTCGTCAGAATATTGCATCTAAACTAGTAAAACATGCTGAAACCATCGGAAAGAAAAAAAAATTATTTCTTTCTTATATGCTAATAGATACTGAAAATTTTGAATCTTTATCTTTGGCAAGTTCTCTAAATTATGATATTTTCCAAACTTGGAATTTCTATTCACTAGAACCAAAAATGAATTTGAACTATGATGTTACATATGAAAAATCTCTTAATTGCCAATTTTATTTTCATTATGTAAAATCTTGGAGATGGCTTCCAATTGATAATGAAACACTGACCTCTTTTTATGATGAAAATCGTATTGTAAAATCTTGTGTGAATGGTGAATCTTCTATTGCATTTCTTACTGATTCTGAACATTTTGATAAAACTTTGATTGTTACTTTGTTTTCAAATTCAAATGATTCTGCATTGAACCTTATTTCATTTTTGCAAAATTTTGGTATTGAACAAAACTATGAACGAATTCAAATTTTAACTAGAGAAAAATTACCCAATTTTAATTCATTAGAATATAAAATCTCATTTAATTTAATGAAAAAATCTTTGACCTAATCTGATTTTACAATTTTAATTGTATTATTTAAAATTCCTAAATTTTCAATTTCCATTTCTACTTTATCACCATCTTTTAAAAATACTGCATTTGGTTTATTCAACATAACTCCTGCTGGCGTTCCTGTAGAAATGATGTCTCCTTTCTCCAATGTCATTACTTTGGAAATTTTTGAAACAATTTCTGGAATTTTAATAAACATATTACTTGATGAGGAATTTTGTCTTAGTTCGCCATTAACTTTTGTAGTCATTTTTAGATTTTGGGGGTCTTTAATTTCATCTTTTGTTGTTATCCATGGCCCACACGGTGCAAAAGAATCAAAACTTTTTCCTCTTGTGAATTGTTTATCCTTGAATTGAATATCTCTTGCAGAAACATCATTGAATACCATGTAGCCAAATATTGCATTATGAGCATTTTCCACGCTAATATTCTTACAATTTTTTCCTATAATCAAGGCTAATTCTATTTCATAATCCAATTGCGTAACAAAATCTGGGCATACAATATCTGAATTTGTACTGTTTAATGCAGTTCGTGGTTTGATTACGATGGCAGGATCCTCTGGTGCTTGCAATCCTTGTTCTTTTGCGTGGTCTACATAGTTAAATGCTAAACAAATGATTTTGTTTGGGTTTGGAATTGGTGGCAATAATTTAAATTTTGAAAGTTTTTCTTCATATGGTAAATCTTTGATTTTATTTTTTATTTCATCATACCATCCATCAAAAAGAAAATCTTTTACATTTTGAGGAATTGGTACTCCTGTTAAGAAAGTAATTTCATCTTTCGTAGATACCTTATCTCCATTAACAAAACCATATGTTTCATTATTATCATGTAATAGTCGTGCTATCTTCATCATCGATCACTTGTGTGTAAAAATTGCTTGATTTTGTGAATCTTTTCTACAATATCCAAATCTAACAAATTGAATTTCTTCTCCTTCTTTTAATTGTAGATAATGTGGTTCTGTATAAACATCTAATTCTTCTAAACTGTCTTCGTTAAATTTATCTCCGTTGAACAATATTTTTGGAATTAGCATTTTAATTTCATGTGCTGTTTTTTGAGGAACCCATTGTATTTTTGAAATATTATTAGTTTCACCATCTTCTATAAATTCTCCTTCTAATTCTATTCCTGATTTTGTAATCAATACATTTCCTAAACCTAAAAGACGAATCTGTGTATCTTCTTTGATGCTTTGTGCATCGTCTCCTGAAATGTAAAAATTTCCATCAATCTCGATTTTTCTTTTTCCCATATCGTTAATTGGATGATTTGGAATTTCAACTGATGACATTGACAAGTTTCGTACTGTGAGTTTTTTAGCATTGTTTACCATGAATAGTCTGATACTGTCACCATCTACAAATTTCCTGTTAAATGCCTCAAGTGAATCAAATGGTGCTAGAGTATTTGCTTTGGTAAATCCTAAGGACATGATGAATTTCTTAATGGCCTCCGGCTTGATCCCTCTTCTTCTTAATGCCTCTAAAGTTGGCAATCTTGGATCATCGTACCATGAAACTTTACCTTCTTCAATCAGAGGCTTGATGATTCTTTTTGAAATTGGCATTCCCTTGAATTCTAATCTTGAGAAGAATCCTTGCGCTGGCTTTCTCATGTTTAATGCGTCTAAAATTGCATCAATTAGCTCTTTTCTTAATTCAAATTCTTTTGAACGAAAAGCATGGGTAACTCCGTCAATACTGTCTTCTATGGCAACAGCCATATCATAACTTGGCCAAATTCTATATTTTTCTCCTAATGTGTAATGTTTCCCCTCAATAATTCTAAATAATACTGGATCTCTCATAACCGCATTGTCTGCTTTCATATCTCCACGAAATCTTACAATGGCGTCTCCTGGTTTGAATTTCTCATTCATCTTTTCCCAATTTTTATTATTTTTTTCAATATCTTCAGTACTGCATTTACAAGCCTTTCTTTCTCTTCTATTCTTACTAATGTCCTCTCTCTTACAAGTACAAATGTAAGCTTTACCTGAATTGATTAATTCATTCCCTTTCTCATAAAATATTTCCATGTCATCGGATGTACTTTTGACAGTATCAAATTTTATTCCTAGCCATTCTAATCCTACTTTGATAGCTGCATGATATTCCATTCTTTCTGCTTCTGGATTGGTATCATCCATTCTTAGAATAAATTTCCCACCATACATCTTGGCATATTCTGAATTAATGATGGCAGCTTTTGCATGACCAATGTGTGGATATCCATTAGGTTCTGGTGGAAATCTTGTTATGACTTTACCATGCTGTGCATCTTTTAGTTCTGGAAGTCCTTCCCTCTCTTCAATTTTTTCTTTAGGTATTAAGATATCTGGAAAATTCTCTTTGATCTCTTTTTCTTGTTCTTCTAATGATAACTGATTAACTGATGTAACAATTTCAGAAATTTCTGGAGATATTTCCTTTACTTTATTTCTAAGATCTGATTTTGTTCCAAGAATTTTTCCTAAAATTATTTTATCTCTAGTCTCCCCACCATGCTCAAATGCATTTTGAAGAGCCATTTTTCTAATTTCTTTTTTTAGTTCTTCATCCATGCCATTCTTACCTATTGCAACTATACGCTTCTTTTAACCACAAAATCCAACAATGAGATTAACTCTGTTTTGGCTGGACCTGAATATTTCACTAATGCTTTTTCAGCTTTTTCAGCATATTTTAGAGCCTGGTTTCTTACATTTTGTTCAATTCCTAAGGATCTAATGACATCAACGGCTTTACTGAGATCCGTTTTTGAAACTTTAGAATTCCCAAATGCTTTCAAAATAATTTTTTTATTATTACCTTTTGCTGATTTGATTGCCATTAAAATTGGAAGTGATTTTTTACCTTCTCTTAGATCATTCCCTACTGGTTTCTTTGTAATTTTAGGATCTCCCATTACTCCAATTAGATCATCAGTAATCTGAAATGCAATTCCTAAATTTCTTCCAAATGATGAAAGATTTGAAACATCATTTGGTTTATTTGTTGCACAAATTGCTCCCATTGCACATGATACGTCAAACAATGCAGCTGTTTTTTTGCCTATCATTGTAATGTATTCTGCTTGTGAAGGGATTTTTTTCTCTTCTGCCATTTTGACATCCAGTAATTGCCCTTCACAGATATCTACACAAGCTTTTGAAAGTCTAGAAACAAGTTGTGTGGTTGCACTTGGTGATAATTTTGAATCTGTAATCACTTGAAATGCTTTTGAAAATAATACATCACCTGCGAGAATTGCAATTGGCATGCCAAATTTTTTATGAACTGTTGGAACACCATGACGCATTTCATCATTGTCCATAATGTCATCATGAACTAATGAGAAATTATGTACCATCTCGACCGCACTAGCAGCTGGCATTGCATTGGAGACATTCCCTTTTAAAATTTGACAGCTTTTAATTACCATATATGGTCGAAGTCTTTTTCCACCATTTACAATAAGGTGTCCAGCAGCATCATAGAGTTTTTTTGGATTACCTTTTAATTTAGAAATTAGATACTTGTTTACTGTTTTTGCATTTTGTTCGATTTGTTTAGTTTTTTTCATTTACTAATCTCCATTTGTCATCTGGTAGATGAATTTTAATTGCTTTTTGTAATTCATCTTTAACATCATTATTCATCCATGTAGATAAGACATTTGCATGCTTTTCAAGCATGGATTTATTGGATTTATCTAATAATTCTAATGCAATAAGCATCCATGGACAATAAATTTCTGGATTTGCCTGTAACTCTACTAGCAATTCCTTTGATGAAATCCATTTAATTTCATCAATCTCTCCTTCTATCTCTTTTAGTTCGGTTGATTTATCAATAACTCCAATTAATGTTCCACAAATTTCATTTTCAGAACCAACATCTTTGTACGGGACATGATATTCAAATTTATGTAAATAATCTAATGTGCCATCAATTCCTAACTCTTCTGGCATTCTTCTTTCTCCTGAGGAAACATAAGTTTCTGATTCTCTTGGGTGACTTGCAAATGTTCCATCCCAATCATTAGGCCATAACATTTTCTCTTTAGCTCTCCTCGTGAGAACTAACCTTCCTTCATTATCAAACAATAATGCAGTAAATGCTCTATGTAATTTTCCGTCTGGTAAATGACATTTTACTTTTTCTTCTGTTCCGATTGGATTATCGTTTTCATCTACTAAAATAACAAATTCTTCAGACATTTTTTTTACCTCTAAACAATGTTCCTTCAAATGTCCTATTTTTAACCGCTTTTACAATTCTTTCTGGTTTATTTCCATTAGCAAAGAACACATTCAAACCCATTTTGGCAATTTTTGATGCTTCTTCTACTTTTCTAGTCATTCCTCCAGTAACATCCATTTTGTTTTCAGAAATAGTTGGTCGTTCACCTTGTAATTCATAAATTAGCTTTTTTGATTTCAAATCTGAATACAATCCATCTTCATTTAATGCAAAAATACAAAGTCTCGGTTTGAGAATTTTGGCAAGATGAGTCATTATTTTATCTCCTGATAGAATGTATGTTTTTTTCTGACCAAACCATAATGCATCTCCAAATGTGACTGGAATCAGACCTGATTTGGCAATTTTTTCAATTTCTTTAATTTTTTTAGTAATGGGTTTATTTCCAGACATAAAGTCTGTTGGTGGAAGACAGTATGGATTTAGTTTATTTTTTAGCATTGAATCTAAGATAATTTTATTTAATTCGATCATTGAATTTTTAACAATAGATACTCCTCTTAGATCGTATTTTTTTTCTTTTGTATGCATGTCATATTTTACAGACCAAAAATGTCCATAGGAGCCTCCTCCATGAACAATGATTATTGGCTCATTAATTTTTCTCAAACTTTTAGAAAGATTTTCAATTGTTTTTTTCCTTGCTGATAATGGTTTTTCTTTATTTGTGATAATCGAACCGCCTAATTTTATTAAAATCATATTGTCCAAACTTATCTGATCAATTAAAAAGTATCCAGTCCCTTAAAATCAATTTTTACGGAAAAACAATCATAATTATCCTCTTTGAATTGATTCAAGGTTTGTTCTAGATTTGATTCATCTGTAAGTGCAATAATACATCCTCCTCCACCTGCACCTGTAATTTTTGCACCGAATGATTTGTTTTGACCTATCTGAATCATTTTTCTCAATTTTTCATTTGAAATTCCTATAGTTTCAAGATATTCTTGATTTTCTCTTATTTTATTTCCTAATTCTACAGTATTGTTCTTTTTTAATAAATCTAAAACATCTTCTATCAACTTTGATTCTTTATCACATAATATGGAAAATCTATTCTCATCATTTTCTTTGAACTGTTTTACGCCTTCTACAACCATTTTGGTAGAGTGCTCTATATTGGAATTGGCAATTACAAGATGAAAATTAGGCTCAGATTCTATTTTTGTGAATCCATTTTTCTTATCATATTCCATAATTCCTCCATATGTACACACGGTACAATCTGCACCAGATGTATTTTCAAAAATTGTTTTCTCAGCTTCTATTGCAAGTTCTAGAATTTCTTCTTTAGATGTTTTATTGAATAATCTTGAAATTGCTGCAGCACCTGCAACACAACATGCAGATGATGAACCCAAACCAACTCCTAATGGAATTTCTGACTCTACATCGATTTTAATTCCAGTTTTTTGATTTTCTAATAATTTATTTGCTAAATAATAAAATGGTTTTAACGGTGAATTAATTTCTGAAATATCTTTGTTAGGTTCTAATTCTAAATTTCCAATATTCGATTTAATGTAAATTTTGTTTTCTTTAATTGTCTCTGCAGTAACTGTGATTCTTTTATTTATTGCACAAAGTATTGCTTTAACGCCATATACTACAAAATGTTCGCCAAAAAGAATTACTTTTGCTGGTGATGAAGCTTTAGATTTCAATAGTATACTTTAAAATTTTGAAAATTATTCGATTTCTTCTTCGGTAATCTTTGTTTCAAAATCATCGATTTCTTCTTTCATTAATCCATCTTCTTTTAATTCCCCTCTTTCAATTAAGACTTGACGGACCAATAACCAGTAAACTGTTGCTAGAGCTTTTCTTCCTCTATTGTTTGCTGGAATAATTACATCTAGATTTGATGTGATGTTGTCTGTGTTTGCAATTCCGATAATTGGAATACCTGCATTTGTCGCTTCGATAATTGCCTGTTCATCTACTTGTGGGTCTGAAATTAAAACTAATTTTGGCTCAATGTAATATGGTAATGACGGATTTGTTAAAGTTCCTGGCATGAATCTTCCAAGTAGTTTCTTTGAGCCTAAACTATCACAGAATTTCTCAATTGGAGTTTCTGCATATTGTCTACCTGAACATACGATGAGATTTTCAGCCCCTAATCTATTAATGAATTTGGCAGCTGTCTGAATTTTTTCTAATGTGATGTCTAAATCGAGCATGTAAAGTCCTTCGGGACTGGCTTTAGTAATGAATGGTTTCATGAATTTTGTCTTTACTTGTGTACCTACTCTGATACCAGTGGCTAAAACCTTCTTTTTGATGTCAGTTGCTTCAGTTTGTTGACTCATGACGATTTTAAATCTCTGCCATACCGCGTATTAAATCATGCTCTGATAGTCGTAATAATTCATTAAGTTTTGCCACTCTTTCGCCTCCTACAATGCCCACTTTGAGCATTTTTGACTTTGTGGCAAGACCGATATGTGATATTTGTGAATCTGTGGATTCTCCAGATCTATGTGAGGTGATTAGTTTGATATTGTTTTGAGTTGCTTCATCAGCAAATTCTAGTGCATCAAAAAGACTACCTGCTTGATTTACTTTTAAAATTGCAGCATTACATGATTTTAGATCAATTGCTTTTTTTAGGATATTTTTGTTTGTGACTGTTAGGTCATCTCCTGTAATCAGCGTGTTTGGGAATTTCTTTGTCAATTCTGACATGTCTTCAAATGCTTCTTCATGGACAGCATCTTCAGCATAAATTAATTTGAAATTTTCAATAATATTTGCTGCAAAATCAATCTGATCCCCAGTAGAATTTTCAAATCCTGCTCTATCATAAACATACTTTTCTTTTTGCTCATTCCACTGTGTTGAAGATGCAAAATCAACTCCTAATGACACTTCTTTTCCTAGAGTAAATCCTAAATTCTCACATGCTTTTGCAGAAATTTCTAATGCTTTTTGATTTTCCAATTTTGGTGCCCATCCACCTTCATCACCTCTTCCATTTGTAAAACTAGGATCTTCTTTTTCTAAAACACGACGTAGTTCTTTGTGTACTGATAAATTAGTTTCAATAGCATCTTCGATAGTTTTAGAACCTGTGGCACAAATCAATATCTCTTGAATATCTGGAGTACCAGGCCCTGCATGTGCCCCTCCTCCTAAAATATTTCCTAATGGAAATGGAAATTTAAATGAAGATTCTGATGATAGTGTTCTAAACAATGGTTCTCCAGATGCCTTTGATGCTGATTCCATAGAAGCAATTGTAACTGCAAAAGCTAAAGCTCCTCCAACTACTGAATAATTTGTAGAACCGTCTATACTTTTTAGAACATCATGAATTCCTTTCAAATCTGATGATTCTAAACCGATAAATTTTTGAGAATTTTCTTTTAAAATTCTAAGACTCTCTTCAGGTTTCTCATTTGGAAAACTAACTGCTTCATATTTTCCTACACTTGCACCTGACGGTGCACATACTCTTCCTAAAAATTGATTATCTGATTTTACATCTACTTCAATAGTTTTGCTTCCTCTACTATTGTATAGAATACGTCCTTCGATTGAGGATACTTTGGCCAAGTTATTCTAACTCAGATTGAACTTCTTGTTTTCTTCTCTGAATTGCTTCGTAGAATGGTATAACTTGTTGAATTGTTTCTACAGTAGTCAAAAGCATTCTTCTACAACAATATCTTTCAAAACCTAAAGAATCAAGAGTTTTTGTAGGATCTTCTCCTGCTTTAATTTTATTTTGATAATCGTCAAATTTATCTGCAATTAATTTTCCACAAGTTAAACATCTAACAGGAATTAACACGAACGAAAAAGTAACCAAGGATTATAAAAACCATGCAAGAAAATTCCTTTGCGGACGTCGCCCAGCCTGGCCAAAGGCGCTAGCTTGAGGGGCTAGTCTCTCAGGAGTTCGTGGGTTCAAATCCCATCGTCCGCACCACTAATTCTATACTATTTCTCTAATTTTTGTAAAATCTTGATTAATTCAGTTCGTCTTTTTTCTTCCGTAATCACTGATCTGACATCATCCACTAGGATTCTGTTTACATCAATTTTCCTTCTTGCTTCTTTTACTACTTTGTCATACATTGAGAATGTGTAAAGTTGAAGATACAAACTCTCCATTATCTCAAAAATTCTTGTTGCTTCATCAATTTTGTCCATTCTGATTTTATCAAATACTTGTCTTTTCAGTTCACCAACACAGTCGAGCAATCCTAAAACATATGATTCTGGCATCACTGCTAATTTTTTATCTGAAGGAATTTCTTTTTGTTCAACAATTGCAATTAAACATGCAGCTTCTACAAATTCTTGTTCAGGAGTAATTAGGTATCTTCTCAACCCTCCAGTTGCTTTTTTCTTGTATTTTTTTAATAATGTCTCTGCCTGGTTTAGATTCTTTTTTCCAGTTGTTAAATCTCCTTTATGAACTGCAATAATTGATTTACTACATAGAATGATAATTTCTCTAGTATTTTTTAGCAGAAATTCTCTAGAGTCTTGGATAATTCCCAAATCTTTTGCAATTTTATTTAATGATGGTTTTACATTCTTTAATGTCATGCTTACACTTGTTTTGAAACTAGGATAAAGTCGTTTGCTAAACTCTTATTTTGGATATAATTTAATGAATGATATGGAAATTACTGTTGAACAAATGTACAATATTGAAAACAAAGGCCATGATATGGGATTTTTGAAAAAATTTATGATGGAAAATGCAGGAGCTGCAGCAGTTAGAAGATTACTTGAAAAAGTGAGGAGTGTGGAATCAAAAAATATTCTAATTTTTGTTGGATTGGGAAATAATGGTGGTGATGGATTGGTTATGGCAAGACATCTTGCAGGGTATGGTGCAAAAGTCACTGTAATGTTACTTGGACATCCTGACAAAATAAAAACTGAGGAAAGCAATTGGAATTGGTCTATATTGGAAAAGATGCCTTCTGTGAAATTAATGTCAGGAGATTTTGTTAATTTTGATTTTAAACCTGATGTTATAGTTGATGGAATTTTAGGTACAGGAATTACTGGAGAAATTAGGGAGCCATACGCATCTGCAATAAATTACATTAATGAAACAGATTGTTACAAATTTGCAGTTGATGTTCCATCTGGATTGGATCCACAAACTGGTGAAACTGCAAATATTTTCACAAAATGTGACATGACAGTAACGTTTCACAAAATGAAGAAAGGAATTCCTAAACGAAAAGATTTGACTGGTGAATTGTTTGCTGAGAAAATTGGAATTCCACCAGAAGCTGAAGAGGGCATACTATGAAAGTCCATCAAATTCAAGTCGGAAACATGCAGAATTTTTCATACATTGTAGAAGATGAAGATACTAGCGAATCAATCATAATTGATCCTTCTTGGGATTTAATTGAATTAGAAATGATCATTAAAGAAAATGCTCTAAAAATAAAATACATTGTAAACACACATCATCATTTTGATCATACATTGGGAAACGAGGCAATGGCAGAATCTACTAAAGCCCCAATCATTCAACATGAAAATTCCGAATTAAAACATGACATCACAGTAAAGGATGGGGATTTCATTGAATTTGGAAATTCTAAATTAAAAGTACTTCATACTCCTGGTCATTCTCAAGATAGCATTTGTCTTGTAGGTGACGGAAAAATTTTTTCTGGTGATACATTGTTTGTTGGAAATTGTGGTAGAATTGATTTACCTGGAGGTTCTGCAAAAGATCTTTATCATAGTCTTTTTGATGTTTTACACAATTTAGATGAAAATCTAGTCATGTATTCGGGTCATAATTATGGCGGGTCTGAGATCTCTACTCTTGGGCAGGAGAAAATTACTAATCACGTGATGCAAAAACGAACTGAACAACAGTTTCTTGATATGATGGGTTAGGGATTTTGATGGATAATTTTGAACTATTTGGAAATGTAGAACAAGGAAAAAATTTTCTTGAATCAATGAAGAATGGACGATTCTTATTTTCACTTGTTATTTCATATACTGAAACCTGTGAAATTCCCGGAATTACTTTTGCCGGGGCTGACAAGGATTCAATACAGTTCACTCCTCCTGCAGATGCTGAATACCTTCATTATGGATATTGTAAAACAATTGATAAAATTCCAATGACTCCTGATGGAAAGCCAACTCCTGGATTACTTACAAAAACTGCATTGGAATCTGCAAGTATTCCTCACCTGACAATTAATGCTGGTAGTAAAATTTCTCCACAACTTCCGTTTGTTGATACAGGAATGACATTTGGGAAAAACATTTCAACACAAGATGCTATGAGTGATTCTCAGGTCTCTCATGCTGTGGATTATGGAAGAATTGTTGGTAGAAGCATGGCATCGCTTACTGATTGTTTAGTGATTGGTGAAAGTATTCCAGGAGGAACTACTACTGCTCTATCTGTATTGAAGGCATTAGGTTTTGATGCTAAAGTTAGTTCTAGTATTCCAAATAATCCTGTTGAACTAAAAAATCAAATTGTCAATTCTGCATTAGAGCGAATAGATTCTGATCATCCCTATAGCATGGTGGCAAAAGTTGGTGATCCTATGATTCCTTTTGTTGCTGGCATGTTGAGTTCTGCTTCTAGCGTATCTAATGTAATGCTTGCAGGTGGAACTCAAATGGCAGCTGTTTTGGCATTTGCATCAAAAATTGGATTCAATGAAGAAAATACTACCATAGGAACAACTTCTTACATTACTGATGATGAGAGTGCAAATTTTACCACACTTGTAAAAGAAATTGCAGATATTCCTGCTATATCTGTAAATCCAGGCTTGGAAAATTCACAATATTCTGGTTTGAAAGCATTTTCTGAAGGATTTGCAAAAGAAGGAGTTGGGGCAGGTGGAAGTATTATCTCTTCAATGATTAAAACTGGTAATGATTCTACAAGATTTTTAGAGATTGCAGAAAAAGAATATCATAGATTATTTACTTCACAGTAACTGATTTTGCTAAATTTCTAGGATAGTCAGGATCTGTATTTTTTTGAAGAGCTGCATAGTACGATAACAACTGAATTGGAATTATTTCTGAAATAGGATACAACACTTCATCGATTTTTGGCATTTCTATCCAGTGATCATAAACATCACTTTCTATATCTGAAACTCCAATAATTTTTGCTCCACGAGCTTTAATTTCCCTTGCACTTGTTAGCGTATCTAAATACGTTGAATCATTTGGATTGATGATTATTACAAATACACTTGAATCCATCAATGCAAGAGGCCCGTGTTTTAATTCTCCTCCTGCAATTCCTTCTGCATGAATGTATGTTAATTCTTTTAGTTTTAATGCGGTTTCTATTGCAATTGGATAATTAATCCCTCTACCTAAAATGTAAATATCTGAAACTTCTTTTAGCTCTTTTGCAATATGTTGAATCTTTATTGTATTCTCTAATATTTTTAAGATTGATTTTGAGAAATTTTCAAAGTTGATTGTTATACCATTATTGCTTAATTCCTGAACAATTTTGTACAATATTACTAGTTGTGATGTAAAACTTTTTGTTGCAGCTACCCCGATTTCTGGACCGCAATTCATTCCAATTACCACGTCTGCCTCACGTACAAGTGATGACGTCATTAAATTTACAATGGCAATAATTTTACAATTTGCTTGTTTTCCAATTTTTACTGCCTCTAAGACATCTGCACTTTCCCCACTTTGCGATATTGCAATTATGATTGAATTCTCCTCAATACTTTCTGGTGCAAATTGAAGCTCACTTGACATAACTGTCTCTGCCTTTATTTTGACATATTTTGATAGAATTTGCTTTGCAATAAGGGCAGAATTGTAACTAGTTCCACTTCCTGTAACATAGATATTTTTTGCATGTTTGATATAATCTGCCGTTTTTTCAATTGCCTCTAGAGTTTTTTCTCCTGCTTTCAGTATAGTTTCAGGTTGCTCGTAAATTTCTTTTAATGTAAAATGTGCATAATCTCCTTTGTATGCATCTCCAAATTCTTTGGATACTTTGGTAATTCCATATTTTGCATGTTCTCCTTGAAAATCTAGAATTTGAAATTTGTTTTTCTCCAAAATAACAAAATTTCCATTTTCCAAATAAATTGCATCATCAGTAAACTCAATAAATCCTAAAACATCACTTGACAAAAAGAAATCATTCTGTCCAACTCCTATGATCAATGGTTCATGAAATCTTGCAGCTGCGAGTTGTCCATTTTCAAACATTGCCACAAATGCATAATGCCCTTTAATTTCTGAAACAGTTTTCAAAATTGTTTCTTTCACATCTTTTGTTTCTTTATAGTATTTTTGAAGTAAATTTGCAATAATTTCGCTGTCTGTCTCACTTTTGAAATTATACCCTTCATCTTGCAATTGCTTCTTTAATTCCTCAAAATTTTCAATAATTCCATTGTGTACTATGGCAATTTTTCCTGAATTGCTTTGATGTGGATGTGCATTAAAATCCGTAACTTTTCCATGTGTTGCCCACCTTGTATGTCCAATACCTATTTTCCCTGGAAGTGAATCTAGTTGAATTTTTGAATTTACTTCATTTACTTTACCAATTCCTTTTTTTAATTCAATTTGATGGTCTGATTCTGTTGCAACTCCTACACTATCGTATCCGCGATATTCCATTCGTTTTAATCCCTTGACGATTATGGGAGCTGCTGTTTTATTCCCATAATAGCCTATTATTGAACACATAATGATTCTCTTTGATAATTGGGGGTATTTACTGATAACCCTATATTTTTGATTATTCTGTTGAAGAAGTTTTATCTTTTGGGACTTCAGATGTAGTTTCAGTTGGTTTTTCTACAGCAGTATCTTTTGGTACCTCATCACCATCGGCTGTTTCTTCTGTAGCTTCTACTACTGGCTCTTCTTTCTTTGTTTTCTCTAACATTTCTGGAATCTTTGATTCTGGTGTGAAATGAACACTATCTTCTTCATCAACTGTAACAGTATAAGATGGAATGTCTATTTTTCTATCTCCGATCATAATGTGACCGTGAATCACTGCTTGTCTTGCTTGGTATGGTGTCTTGAATCCAAGTTTTTTTGTAACAATAGTTTGTAATCTTCGTGAAAGTAAATCAGTTGCATTTAGGTTAAGCACATCATCTAATGTTGCATCGCCACTTACCAAACCTATTCTTACAAGAGAGTTCATCAGGATTGGTTCTTTTTCTGCTCTAACTTCTTGTCTTAATGCAAGTAATGATCTAGCTTGATGTCTTACACGTGATAGTTCTGTGTGTGCTTTCCATAATTCTTTTTTAGTTCTTAATCCAAATGTTCCGAGAGTTTTTAGCTCCTCCATTTTTAATTCATAATTAAGAGGTCTTTTTGGTTTTCTCCATACTTTACGTGGGTATTTTGGATCTCCCATTCATAACACCTATTCTTTTTTCTCCGCTGCTGGAGCTGCTGCGGCTGCTGGAGCTGCTGCGGCTGCTGGAGCTGCTGCGGCTGCTGGAGCACCTGCTCCTCCTTTCTTAACTGGAGCTGCCATTCCACCTTTAGCTACACCAACTGCACCACCTTTTCTGCCAGATGTTCTCGTTCTTTGTCCTCTAACTTTGAGACCACTTAGATGACGATAACCTCTCCAACTTGCAGTAATTCTTTCTCTTTCAATATCATTTCTTAATGTAAATGGAATGTCTGAAGTTAACAAATGTAAATCTGCGCCAGTTTCAATATCTTTTCTTCTGTTAAGGAACCATATTGGAAAATTACTTGCAATAGGATCTGTGATCAATTTTTCAATTCCTTTGACATTTTCATCAGTAAGGTTGCCAATATTGGAATTTGGATTAATTTTTAGAGTATCAAGAATTGCAGTTGCAAAATTGAATCCTAGTCCTTTGATTTGGGTTAATCCGATAACCATTTTCTTCTCTCCACGGATATCGTTTCCTACAATTCTGACAATGTGTCTATATTCTTGTGCGCTCAAGTATTCAAAAATTCGAAGAATCCCAGATAAAAACCATGCTAGGCATCAAATTATGTAATTTTTGAAATATGGGAAAATTATTGTTTTAAGATCATGCCTAATACTGGTAATTTTTTGAATTTTGTTATCTAAAGTCCTCATCGTTTGTCCAGTCATTACCTTGGACATTCCATTGGTTGCATTTACAGCATTTTTTAACTCCTCTTTGAGCATCAATATCTACACAAAAACAGTGTATTCCTTTTCCAGATGTATCCTTACTACAGAGCTTTTGCATGATTTTTTTGAAATCTTTTTCTTAATTATTCTATTGGAGTAATCTAATCCAAAAGTTATTACTTTGAAAATCTCCTAATTTAATTATGAGTGATTCTTTTGATCGTGAAAAAATTGTAGAATGTATGTTTGATCCTACCACTTCCTCCATTTTGGCAGAACTTGAGGATGGTGAAAAAGAATGTTCATTTTTGGCTGAACAGTCATCTGTTTCTGAATCTGAAGTTCTCGAAAGACTCTCATATTTGATTGAGCATGGATTTATCTCAAAGAATTCTGATGATGGAAAATGTGTTCTAGCCGCAAACTCTGAGAAATTAACAAGTATTATCGAAAATGGTGATAATTTTGATGCAACTATTAGTGGATTGGAAAAAATGGATAGTTACCTAAACTGATCTTCTTTTATTTTTAATTTCAGATATCCCAATTACTGCCAACCCTACCATTCCAATGATCAATAAAGATAAGGCAATAGTTGAAAGAATTAATTTTTTGTCTGCATTTGGAAGTGGTCCGATTGCCCCTGTCACATAAATTTCATTATCATCTGAACTTTCGATAATTAATTGATACGTTCCTGATTCAAATATATTAAATTCTCTTTCAATAGTCTCTTCATTTACTTTATGAGAGATTATTTCAATATTTGATGGATCTAATATTTTTGCAGAAATTGTATTTTCTTTAAATTCCATAACCTGAACTGCAAAAATTCCAACAGGTGTCACTTCTTTATCCATTTCAACTGAAACTGTTATTGTCTCAATTGAACTTACTTTTCCATTTTCTTGATTAATTCCTTCTAATGTTATTTTGTTTTCAACTAGGGATACTGCTAATCCTCCCACAATCAGTAATCCAAAAATTACTATAGCTAATCCTGATTTCTGCATGGATTTACGCTGATTTTCTTTAGTTTAAACCTAATTTTTTCTAAATCCTTGAATTAGTATGAAAAAGTTAGACAAGGCTAAAAAAGTTAGCTTATGGCAACTTTATATTATTGTTATTTTCTCATGACATTGTTAATGAAAATAAAATCTCGTTCTAGTATTATGATGATGTCTGTTTTAGTAATTATTGCAGTATCTGCTCTATTCGTTGCCTTTCCTGAAGGAATTAGTGCTCAACAAGATGAAAATGTCTTTGTCACTCATAGTGGTGCAGTGGTTAAAACTACTGGTGAAGTGTTAGATCCTCTTTACACTAGTGCAACTGTGGAATTTGATCCAATGGAGTATTTACGTGATTTCAACTATGGACGAATTTCACAACTTGATGATGGCACGACTCTAAGAGAATTCACAATTATTGCCGATGATGATAAAATTATGGAAGTCTCTCCTGGAATATTCTTTAATGTATGGACTTTCAATGGAACGGTTCCGGGTCCAACAATAAGGGCTACTGAAGGGGACATTGTCCGTGTAAATTTCATCAACAATGGTTCAAAAGAACACACAATGCATTTTCATGGAATTCACCCTGCAGAGATGGATGGAGTATTTGAAATAGTGGGTTCTGGTGGAGGACAATTTACCTATGAATTTGAAGCAGGCCCTGTTGGTGTTCACCCATATCACTGTCATGTTATGCCACTTGAAGAACATATTGTACGTGGTCTATATGGTGTCTTCATTGTTGATCCAAAAGAGAGTAGACCTGCAGCAGATGAAATGGTTATGGTGTTAAATGGTTTGGATATGGACTTTGATGGAGAAAATAATTTCTATGCTGCAAATACGATTCCATTTTACTATCAACATCATCCAATTCAAATTAACATCAATGAACTAGTCCGTGTTTATGTCGTAAACATGGTTGAATTTGATCCGATAAACAACCTTCACTTGCATGGTAATCTATACAATTACTATCCAACAGGAACTGATATTGTTCCTTCTGCTTATACTGATATGATTACTCTATCTCAAACTGAACGTGGTATTATGGAGTTCAAGTATGAATACCCTGGAAAATATCTATTCCACGCCCATAAGGTAGAATTTTCAGAAAAAGGTTGGGTTGGAATATTCTTAGTCAATGATAATCAGCAAGATAAAAAATCCGAGTCGGTAGAATATGGAAGTTAATAATAAATCCTCAAAAGGTAAGATGATTGCAAGTGGTGTAATTCCATTTGTATTTTTAATTATCTTGATTGCGTATATTTTTGGTCCTGGATCTGAATTATTGGATTTGGGTGTTCCATTGCCTGAGGTAACTATGGAAAAAGTTGATTTTCTAGATTCTGAAATTCAAGTTACAGTTAGAAACACAGGTCCAATACCTGTAGAAGTTGCAATGGCAGACATAAATGATAGGATACAGCCTGCAGCAGTTGAACCTGACAGATACCTAGAACGATATGAAACAGCTCTCGTTAGAATCCCTTTTGAATGGAATGAGGCAGAACCCTATAGAATTGGAATTACAATTGAGGATGGAACTAGATTTGAGAAAGAGATTGAAGCCGCAGCTCCTGCATTAGAACCAAGTCTTGAGCTTTTAGGATTTTTTGCAATAATTGGAACTTATGTTGGAATAATCCCTGTAATGATTGGATTACTTTGGTTGCCATTTATTAGACGAATTAGCAAACAAAAATATCATTTCTTTTTGGCACTAACTGCTGGATTATTATTATTTTTAGGGATTGATTCTGTTGAAGAAGCATTAGAGGTTTCAGATGAAAGTCTTGCAGGTAGCTTTAACGGAGTATTGCTTGTTGCAACTGTTTTGATATTATCTTTTCTCGGATTATATTATACTGGTGAAAAATTAGTAAGTAGAGTAAAATCATCTAGGATAACAAAACCTGTTGCAATTGCATTGATGATATCTATTGGTATCGGTCTTCATAACTTTGGTGAAGGACTTGCAATAGGAGCAGCTGTAGGTCTTGGATCCATTGCCTTTAGCACATTTTTAATTATAGGTTTTGCACTACATAATACAACTGAAGGAATTGCGATAGCTTCACCATTATCTAGAGAGAAAAAAGTGATTGGAAAACTTGTTGCCATGGGATTAATCGCTGGCGCTCCAGCTATTTTTGGTGCATGGATAGGTGGCTTTGTTTATTCACCATTTACGTCCGTTGTGTTTTTGTCAATTGGTGCGGGAGCAATATTTCAAGTTATCATTACTATTCTAAAGTGGATACGAGAGGAGGGTGACAAAAATCTTTCAAGTGCTGCAGTTGCATCTGGTTTTGCAATTGGAATGGTAATCATGTATTTGACTAGTATATTGGTCTAATTTGGTTCTGGATGAATAGTGATTACAGAATTTTTAATTTCTGTTCTGATTAGATGTTCGATTTCAGATGTTAAATCATGAACTTTTTCAATTGACAAATTTTTGTCAAATGAACAATCAATGTCTATTTTGAGAATATTTTCAAATTTCAAAGATAATATTCTGCCAATTTTTTTAATATCTGAATATTTTTCTAATATTGTCTTAATTCTTTGTTCAGTTTCAATGTCTTCAATATTGAAATTTTCGGGAACTGTAACAAATGGCTCCAAGTGAATGGTGGCGTGGGTTATTTCGGGAATTTGCTCTTGAATCCTTTGTTCAATTATTTCAGAAATTTTATGAGCAGATAATAGATTAATTTCTCTATCTACCATTACGTGCAGATTAGAGTATGTCTTTCCTTTCGTTTTGTGTGTGATGACATTATGAACTCCTTTAACTCCCTCTACATTTTGTGCAATTTCTAAGATTTTTGCATCTAATGGAACATCTTTCCAATTAGGTTCAAAATGTATTGTAGTTGATGCATTTGAAATTTTGTTTTTAATATTTCTCTCCACACTATCACTAATTTCATGAGCTTTATCAAAACTAGTATCTCCTCGCAATGAAATGGTAACATCTGCAAAAATTGTATCCCCTGATCTTCTCATGAGTATTGATCCTGTATCAATTACGCCTTCAGTTGATATCGTAATTTCTCTAACCTTTTTTACCAATTCTGGTGATATCACATCAGTCAAATCTAATGCTGTTTTGTAAATTAATTTTACACTGAGTATTGCTAACAATACTCCCAAAATTAATGCTGCAACAAAGTCTCCAAAATACAATCCATATGAAACTAGAACAATTCCTGCAATTGCAACTACAGTAGAGCCAAGATCCATGAATGCATGATAAAAATCTGCTTTTAGAGTGGCACCTCCAATTTTTTTAATAGATCTTTTCAAAAGTATTATTCTAAAAAAGTCAATACCGATTGTGTATAGGCCGCCAATTATTGCAAACAATCCTGGCAAAACACTTGGTGGTGGACTTTGCAATCTGTTGATGGACTCGTAAATGAAAAAACAAGCAATTAGAAAAATTGCTATTCCTCCAATCAATCCTCCTAGAGATTCGATTTTCCCATGACCATACGTATGTTCTTCATCTGGAGGTTTTATTGCCCATCTTGCTGCTAGCAATAAAACAAGTGTGACTACACTGTCTAGTAAAGCATGAATACTGTCTGTTATCAGTGCAAGACTGTTTGAGATTAATCCAAAAACTAATTCTACTAAAAATGCTGAAAAAATAGCTAAAAGTGAAATCTGTAAAACCTTGGTTCTTTGAACAAACATTTTCCTACTTTTTGATTATTTGAATCACGTATTACCGTTTTCTAAGAAGAATTGATGCGACAACATTATTTGTGATAAAATATGGTCTTAAGCTTGTGTTGAACACAAAACATTTGAGCCTATTTGCAATTTTTTCAATTATATTATTAATTCCACTTATTGAAGCTGATGCATCAAGTAATCCCAACTTGTTTGTATCTGCTGAAAATTCACAATTTAACAATCATTTTTCAGGTTCTATGGTCATCGAAGTGGTGATAATTGATCCGAATCTCAGTGATACGGGTGAGGGCAAGGGCGAACCTGATGTCACTATTAATGGAAAGTCATTACGAATGGTTCAGGCGACTGACGGCAGTTGGTATGCCTATTTTGCCAATGTTGAGAAAGCCAAAGAAGCCGATTCTACTGTCGCTAAAAACGGTGAAGGTTTGGATTTTGGAGTTTTTTGCAGCAGGGATACATCCTCTGGAATAATTGGAGTCTCTCTTTCTGAAACTGATGGATTTGCAGTACCACGTTCTGCTTCTGGTTCCACTGATGGTAATTCTTCATTTGCTTTATGCACTGGTTCTCCGTCTGGTACAAATTGGAACAATGTTGTTAGAAATGCAAAATCAATTAATACAAATTCTAATGTTCCTGCTGGTCAAATAGGATTAGATTCTAATGCATGGCCATTAATTCAACTTTATTCTTTTGACGATGTTGTAATCCAATACAATCCTGGCGGTCCATCACAACAGGTTTTACTAGAGTATGATGAGATTCCAAATATTTCTATGGGTATTGATAGAGATCTTTATCCTGAAAATGCTGAAGTTTTTTTGTCTGTAAATGATTTTCAATTAAACCAAGATCCAACTGATGAGGATTCTTGGACTTTTGATGTGGGATCTACTCCCTCTGTTTTTTATCAAGCATTTGATGAATCTGGTTCTAATTCTGCAAATGGTACTTCTGGCTTGGTTGATTTAATTCCATATCTTTCAAATATTGGATTTGAAGATAATGGACAAATTTTGATAAACAAAAACTCTGTTATTGAGTTACAATCAAATGGAGAGCAGCCTAGCACTTTTGTTTCTGATGGGACTGTATCTTATTCAGAAATTATCACATTAGTTGAGAATGGTCCGAATTCCGGTATCTTTGATAATGGGGATGATAATGATCAATCCACTTTGGGAATTTTAAATGATGCTCCAAGAGGTCAAGCAGGTACTATTACATATGATAAAAAATCAATTTCCATTTTGACTGGGTCTTCTTCAGCTAGCGTGTCTTTGGATGAACCTACTTTGACAATCGGTTATGTCTCTCAATCATTAAAACCTGGAACAAAATACCCTGTGGTTCTTGTTGATTCTGATCAAAACATTAATTCTGGTTCGCGAGATCATCTAGATGTTTTTCGTTCATCTGCATTGATCCCTTCAATTACTATTGGAAATCCTCTTACATTGGAAAATGCTAAAAGTGCTCAACTTCATTCATCATCTCCTCCTCTTACCGCAGGTATTTCTGTTACTTCATCTGTGCCTGATTCCAACTCTGATCGGTTGATAATTGATACTACTGGAACTGGCTCATACGAGGTATTTTCAGTAAACTTGGGAATTTCTGCCTCACTTCTATCGTCACTTTTACTTGATTCTGCTGAATCTAATACAAATGGCACAAATTGGATTAATTATGATTTGAGATCCTTTGAAAGAGATTTGGGAGTTTCTGACTTTAGTGACGCCTCTTTTTCTCTTTCTTTTGGAACTCTTGGAGCCTCTTCTATAACCATAATTGATGCAGGTGATATTTCATCCTCGCAAGGATTCATACAAATTGATGATTCTGATGTAACTGCGATAGCATCTAAAAATGGCAATGTATTTCTTGTAATTGATTTTGATTCTTCTAATGATAACTCAGGTGTAATTACTGTTTCTAATGAAGTGGATGACCAGCCAATTGTTTTTGATTTCTTTTCTTTTGGATTAGAAAATGATCAAAGTATTAACAATTCAATTTATCGTTTTGAATTGGAAGAAACTCAGGATAATTCTTCAACTTTTGAAGGCACTTTTGAATATGCAGTTACAAATCAACTAAACATACTAGATCCAAATTTCATACAAACCATACAAACCATTGATGACGAAATAAAAATCATCATAACTGATAGATTAATTGATGAAGAAGGAATTACAATATCTTATTCAGATTTAGATGAAGTAGGTGTATCCACTACGACATCTACACAGTCTGACGTTGCTACAAATTCTGGAAGTGTTTCAACTACTTCCACAACTTTTAGATTTGGTCAACCTGTTACTCTGACTTTGAAAGACTCTGATCTTAATTTAAAAAGTGACACAATAGAAAGTTATCAAACAATCAATGATCCAAATTCCCCCAATGTAGATACTGTGGGAAAGAATGGAGAGATTTTATTAGAAATTAAACTTAAAGATATTCGTTACAAGCGTTGTACAATTGATGGTGTTGAGCACGGTGGTTTAGGTGCTACTGGATTCTCTCTAGTTGAAACTGGACCGAGTACAGGAATTTTTCAAGGAGTGTTTAAAATGCCCTCACAAATTTGTGACAAATCTGGAACTAAATTGATTTCTACAGCAGGCGGGAGTCTTGATGCAAAATATTATGATTCTAGAGATGCTTATGGGAATCCAAACACTTTCAGTTTATTGAGGGATTCCACTTCATCATCGTACAGTCCACCAAAACTTAGCGCATATGATATCGTAAAACCTGCTTCAGGAAAAGTTCAAGAAATTATTCTTTCTGGAAGTATTGATAATCATAAAAGAGGAATTCCATTAACTGTGATCATTTTTACTCCTGATGGACAAACTCAAAACTTTGCTTCAACTCTATCTAGTAATGGAGGTTACAAATCTGTGATTTCAATTAATGAACATTCTTTGTCAGGTATTTACAAAATTCAACTATCTCACAATAATTCCTTTGTAGAAGAAATTTCATTCAAAGTTTCTCTTCCACATATTCCTGATTGGATTAAAAATAATGCACGATCATGGTCTTCTAATGATATCTCTGATTCAGAATTTATTGATGGCATTGAATATTTTATTGAAAAAGGATTCTTCACCAAACCAGAATTGTCCATTTCTGAACAAAAAATACCTGATTGGATCAAAAACAATGCAAAATGGTGGATAAATGGTCAAATTTCTGATGAAGACTATATTGAATCAATTGAATACTTGGTCAAAAAAGGTATCATTAGAATATAATCTGGTCAATTTTTGTTTCATTCAAAATATAAATACCTCAAATCATGAATCAAATTGAAAATGAGGCTAACTGCATTCTTAGCATTTGCTCTATTATCAATTTCAATTTTATCTTATGGTGTCAGTGGTGCTGCTTTTGCAACCAGTGATCCTAACCCTGCATTACCTGTATCTACTGATTTAGATATTGTCTCAAATGGTTCAACTGTAAAAATATCTGGCACTGTTAAAGACTATGATTCTTCAGATGGAAAAGGGCTAACTTTTATTGTAAAATCTCCTGATAATAACATTGTAAGAATTGGACAATTAACTCCAAATTCTGATGGTACTTTTTCAAAAAGTATTGTTGTAGGTGGTCCTCTTTGGAAATTAAGTGGTGATTATCTTGTTGAATTTAATTATGGAGCTGATTCTTCTGAGGTTTCTGTAAATTATGTTGGTGGAGAACAAGTCATCTCTGGTCAACCAGAACCAGAACCAACTGTACCAGAACCAGAACCAACTGTACCAGAACCAGAACCAACTGTACCAGAACCAGAACCAACTGTACCAGAACCAGAACCAACTGTACCAGAACCAGAACCAACTGTACCAGAACCAGAACCAACTGTACCAGAACCAACATGTGGTGCAGGTACTAAATTAGTAGATGGAATTTGTCAAGTAGTAAAAACTGAAGAACCAAAAGATGGTGGTGGTTGTTTAATTGCAACAGCAGCATATGGCTCTGAATTAGCTCCGCAAGTTCAATTCCTTAGAGAAATTAGGGATAACACTGTAATGAGCACTTCATCTGGAGCAGCATTCATGTCTGGATTTAACCAACTATACTATTCATTTTCACCAACAATTGCTGATATGGAACGAGAAAATCCAATGTTCCAAGAAGCAGTTAGAGTATTCATCACTCCAATGGTTTCAACATTATCTATAATGACATTAGCTGATAATGGTTCAGAAGTTGAAGTTTTAGGACTTGGAATTTCTGTAATTGCATTAAACTTGGGAATGTATATTGCAGCACCTGCATTAATTGGATTCAAAGTTAATAGAATTATCAAATCTAGAAAATAATCTAATTTCACTCTAGGTTATTATACTGAAACACATTGTGGTAATTCATGCATATTGAATATGAAGAATTTGAATCAATTGAGGATCTTCTAATGTATATGGCATCTGCTGCTCCACCAATGAAAAATACAATGCCGATTAATTCTTACAAAGATTATGTAATGTCTTTTATTCCACTCAGTCCTGCAACTGGAGAAACATATCTCATGCTTTATGCAAAGGGTTCACTTGAACCGGGAATTTATGAATTTGATGTTGCATCAAAATCTTTTAAAAAAGTTGAAGCTGTTGAAAGGGCAGACAAAATTTACTTTATTTCTATAACTCCAAAACGAAATACTATAGCAGATATTGCTATTGAAAATCTATAATTTTTTAGTTTGAATTTTTGGTGCAGTTACTGATCTGCTTCTAGCATATTTGTCAATAATTTCATCTGGAGTTCTTCCGTTGAATAGATCTTTACAGAGTCCTCTGAGATATCTCATAATTGCCCAGGTTCCAGCTTTTAGAATTCCATACATGAATACTTTCATTGGAGGACCGTATGTCTTGTTTCTAAGAATAATTGGAATAATGTCATTAATTACACGTAAGTTATTTTCCCAACATTTCCAAAATAATGTAAATTGTGCTTCATTCAAGTTTCCAAAGTGCATTGAATTCTTTTCACTAAAGTCTTGGTAAAGTAACGGTGCTACTAATCCTCTAAAATCCATTTCTCTAAAGTCACTCATCATATCAATAGTAAATTGAACATCATCTGGTGTTTCATCAGGCCAGCCAATAATGATTGTTGCAGCTGGGAACCAGTGATTTTCATTTAGAATTTTTGCACCTTCTCTTACAACACTGCCCCATTCTTCAGGTGCAAATGGTTTTGTTTTAACTCCCAAGTGTTTTTTTACCATGCTTGGTGAAACAGTTTCAATTCCTAGATTAGTTGCAAGCCATCTTCCAGTTTTATCTTGTTCATTAACCTGTGAAATCTGTTGCATCAATAATGGATCTGCTGCAACTGCAGAAAATGTCATATGTGTTGTACCGATAAAGTTTGCACCAAGTCCTTTGAGTCCTTTCCACAAATCAACTATGGCATCTCTGTTTGGAACAAAGTCTCTATTATCACATCCATAAAGTAACATTTCATCTGAATGCAACCAAACCGAATCAAATCCATAATCTAAGTTGGTTTTTGCTTCATGTTGTAATCTATCTAGTGGAAGATCTTTCTTTGATCTTTTGTTTACATCACAAAAGTCACATCCTCTTCCACAACCTCGCATTGCTTCAATCAATGAATTGATAGTAGGACCTTCAATAACTGGAATATTTTCAAGATTTCTTACAAAACAATGCATAAGTTCGGGTGCATCATTTTTTTCTAAATCTTGGAACAAATCTACAGCTAACTCGTCGGCTTCACCAACAACAACTGTATCAATTCCATGTATTTTCATTCTATCTGATTTAGCTAATTCCCATGCACCATTTCCACCTACTACGACTTTGAAATCATATTTCTTTTTGAGTTGAATAATGCTGGCACACATTTTTTTAAATTTCATTGCAACATAGGATAATTTTTCTGGAGACATTGTTGTTGTAACTGGGGCCATTCCTAATGGATCCATTACATTAATTCCTACAACTTTGGTATCTGGACCAATTGATTTTTGCAGCATTTCTGGGTGTGCCATGAACACATCTTCTCTTTTATATCCTCCTTGAATCAATGAACTTTCGATTCTTCTTAATCCCACTTGAGCAACTTTTACTTCTCCCGTAATTGGATCAGTTTCTACTGATGGACAGAACACTTTGTCAAAAACCCACTCTGGTAACACTTCATACGGTCCACATGCGATAAATCCATAAAGAAAATTTCCTCTATAATTTGTCATTAAACTACGATCAGCAGTTAGTACAACACGTTTGCCAGCCAATTACCCAACTTCGTTAACATATTCTATATATCATTTACGAGGTAGATTAGTCCTGAAATTCTACTGTTTATTTTTTTTAATTACTCTATTTGCAATGTTTGCAGCTATCCCTCCAGCTGCAATACCGTTGTCAATATTTACTACCGATAATCCTAAAGAACAACTTTGAAGCATTGACGCAAGAGCTGCAATTCCCTTTTCTCCGTATCCGTATCCAACAGAAGTTGGGATTCCTATGATTGGAATATCTACTAAGGTTGAAACTAGGGTAGCTAAAGCTCCCTCCATTCCTGCAGCAACTATGATACAATCCACATCTTCATTGATCATTTTTTTTAAAATTGGGAATACTCTCTGAATTCCTGCAACTCCAACATCATAACTTGTAATACATTTACAATTCATTGCCTCACACATCAGTCTGGATTCTTCAGCTACTCCTATGTCTGAAGTACCTGCAGTCATAATTCCAACTTTTCCTCCATGAAATTTAATTGGCTTTTTAAAGAATAACAATGATGATGAATTTTTTCCAATTTTTATTTTCACTTTTAGTTTCTTTCCAAATGCTAAAATTTTTGGATAATCTTCTTTCTTAATTCTAGATACAATCACCGAATTTGTTTTTTCTAGAGTTTTTTTAGTAATTTTTTTAATTTCTTCTAGTTCTTTTGTTTCTGCAAAAATTACTTCTGGAATACCTCTTCTCTTTCTTCTATTAATGTCAATTTTTGCAAATCCTTCTACTTCTTCAATTGAATAAAGTGATAATAGCTTTTTTGCATTATTTATTGAAATTTTCCCTTCTTTAAATGACTCTAGAATTTCTTGAATTTCCAATGATGGGTTTTCTTTGTTAGTATAAAAAAAGGCTTAGATCTCAATAGTTGAGATGGCACTTTTTACACTTTCAACTGCTTTATCAAATACTTGTCTTTCTTCATCATTTAGATCCAACTCTATAATTTTCTCTACTCCTTTTTTACCAATAATAGCTGGAACTCCTATTGTTACATCTGAATGACCGTATTCTCCATCAAGATATGTTGCAACTGGAATGACTTGTTTTCTATCTCTTACCACAGATTCTAAAATTGCAGAAATTGCATTTCCTGGGGCATGAACTGTAGCGCCTTTTAATTCAATCACTTTGGCAGCTACTTGTTTTGTGTTGATAATTAACTCATCTAGTTTTTCTTTTGGAAGAAAAGATGATAATGGAATTCCTGATACTGAAGAAAATCTTGGCAATGGTAGCATGTTTTCTCCATGTTCGCCGATTACAAGTGCTCTGATGGAATCACGAGAATGACCAGTTGCTTCATGAATAAATTGTCTAAATCTTGATAAATCTAGCATTCCTCCCATTCCGAACACTCTACTTCTATCAAATCCTGATACTTTGTAAGTAATGTAAGCCATTGGATCAAGTGGGTTTGTAACTGGAATTATCATCGAATCCTCTGCATATTTTTTTACATTTTCAACTACGCTTTTCACAATTGATGCATTAATTTTCAAAAGATCCATTCTTGTCATTCCTGGTTTTCTTCCAGAACCAGCTACTACTACAACTGCTTTTGAGCCCTTCATATCTGCAAAATCGTTTGAACCTTTTACTTCGACATCAATTCCTTGCTCTGATAACATATGATTGATATCCATTGCTTCTCCTTGAGGAAGCCCTTTAGCCACATCTAGTAATAATATTTGATCATCTAATCGCTTTAATGCTGAAAATAATGCTGCATCTCCACCTACTTTACCTGAACCGATTATTGTAATCATGAAAATCGGTGTAAATTTTGAATAATTAAATCTAATGAAATTCCTGAAATATTAGTCGAATTTATAAGCATTTTTGATAATTTTTAATCATGGTTATTGTAATTGATCCACAAATTGCTGGCATATCTGGCGATATGCTTCTCTGTTCATTGGTCGATTTAGGAGCTGATAAAAATAAAATAATTACTGGAATCAAAGAATCCGAAAAATTTCTTTCAAACTCAATTATAAAAAAAATTGATTTTGAAAAAATCCAAAAACATGGAATTGAATCTTTACAACTGATTTTAGAAATTAATGAAGATGTTCATGAGCGAAAGGGTTCAGAAATTAAAAAAGCAATTATTGATTCTTCAAAACAAATTCATCTTTCTGAAAAAGCAAATTTATTTGCTGAATCTTGTATAGATACTTTGATCTCATCAGAATCTAAAATTCATGGGATTCCTGAAGAATCAGTTCATTTTCACGAGGCATCAAGTATTGACACTCTTGTGGATATCATTGGAATTACAATTGCATTGGATGATTTAGGATTATTTGATGAAAAAATAGTTTGTTTACCTGTTGCAGTAGGTGGGGGGTCTGTAACTTTTTCACATGGAACCATGTCTAACCCTGCCAGTGCAATTCTGGAGATTTTTAAAAATTCTAACTTGACGATTAAAGGAAATGATGCAAATGAAGAACTTACAACACCTACTGGAGCCTGTATTTTAGTAAATTTGGCACATGAATCTGTAAAATATTATCCTCCAATGAAAGTAGAATCTATCGGATATGGCGCAGGGCAAAAAGACTTTGAATCTTTTTCTAATGTTTTAAAAATTATTAGAGGGTCTGAAAATAATTTTAAAATTGATTCTGTAAAAATACTTGAAACAAATGTGGATGATGTTTCAGGGGAAATTTTGGGAAATCTGATTGAGAAAATCATGGAAAAAGGAGCTCGAGATGTCTCTATTTATCACGGAATCACAAAGAAAGGAAGGCCAACAAATCTTGTATCTGTAATTTGTACTGATGAAAATCTTGATGAAATAGTTGACACATTAGTATTAGAAACAGGAACCTTGGGAGTTAGAATTTCGGACTCTAATAGATTTACAGTTCCTAGATCAAATCATAATATTTCATTATCTTTGAATGGTCATACTTTTGATGTAAATTACAAACAATCTTCGTTCAAAGGAAAAGTTGATTTTAAAATTGAATTTGATGATCTAAAGAAAATTTCCAACATTATTGATAAATCGATTAAAGAAACAGAAGCATTACTAAGAAAAGAAATTGAAAAATCGGAGATAAACAATGACAACTCTTGAAAATCTTGAAAATTGGTTTGAGGACAAAAATAAAGTGATGATTGCTCTTTCTGGAGGTGTTGACAGTGCACTTGTTGCATATGCCGCATTTCAAAAACTAGGAACTTCTGCAATTGCAGTTACTGCTGATTACAAAACTTTGTCTGAAGAAGAACTTGTTACTGCTAAACAGATTTGTTCCGAGATAGGAATTCAACAGATTCTTTTAGATTATAGTGAACTTGAAAATGAAGATTTTGTAAAAAATGACTCTAATCGTTGCTTTCATTGTAGAATGGAATTGGGAGATCATTTGATTGAATTAGCAAAAAAACATGATGTAGATGTAATCGTTGATGGGACAAATCTTGATGATTTGGGTGATTTTAGGCCTGGAATTGAAGCATTAAAACAAAATGGAATAAGAAGTCCACTTGTGGAGACGAATTTTTCAAAATCAAAAATTAGGAAAACTGCCAAAATGGTGGGATTGTCTGTATATGACAAGCCCTCAAATTCATGTCTTGCATCAAGAATTCCTTGGGGACAAAGAGTAACTGCTGAAAGATTAATCCGAATTGAGTTTGGTGAAACTATAGTTAAACAGATTACAAATGTAAAACAAGTCAGAGTTCGTGATATCAATGGTTCTGCAAGAATTGAAGTCGAGAAACAAATGATATCTAGATTTGATGAAATTATCTTAAAACAAATTACAGAGAAATTAAAGATGATTGGATTTAATTCTGTTGAAATCGATCAAGAGGGATATAAACCAGGAAAAATTAATGTGATTGCAGATTGATTTATCTGGACAATGCCGCATCTACTCAAATTCATGAAGATGTTTTAGATTCAATGCTACCTTATCTTAAAGAACAATATGGCAATGCATCATCAATTCATAGATATGGCAGATTGGCTCACAAGGCAATTGAAAAAGCTAGAAAACAAATAGCTTTATTGATTAATGCTGACCCTTCTGAAATTTTAATAACATCTGGTGGAACAGAATCCAACAATACTGTTTTGAGAGGAATCTCTATGAATGCAACCTGCAATCATATTGTTACATCATCAATTGAACATGATGCTATTTTGGAGCCTTGTAAGCAACTAGAAAACAATGGACTTATTGTTGATTATCTGCCCGTTGATAAATTTGGGATGGTTAATCCTTCAGAATTAGAAAATCACCTATCTGAGAACACTTGTCTTGTTTCGATAATGTTTGGAAATAATGAAGTTGGCACTGTTCAAAAAATTTCTGAAATTGCTAAAATTTGTAATGAGCGAAAAATCCCATTTCATTCAGATGCTGTTCAGGCAGTTGGCAAGATTCCTATTGATGTTAAAGAATTAGGCATAGATTTGCTTTCAATTTCATCTCATAAACTTCATGGCCCAAAGGGAATAGGTGCATTGTACATCAAAAATGGTATCAAAATTGATCCTGTGATTTTAGGAGGTGGTCAGGAGAATGGATTACGTTCTGGTACTGAGAATGTTGCTAATATCGTTGGATTTGGAAAAGCATGTGAAATTGCAAAAAACAATTTAGATGAAAATACATTGTATGTGCAAAAACTTCGAGATTCATTAGTTGAAAAAGTCTTGCATGAAATACCTGAAGTGACTCTTAATGGTGATCCTCAACTGAGATTGCCAAATAATGCACATTTTACATTTCTTGGTGTTAATGGGGAAGATCTAATTATCAAGCTTGATGAGTATGGAATTGCTGCTTCTACAGGTTCTGCATGTTCTGTCAATACTCAAAGGGCTTCTCATGTTTTACAGGCAATGGGGTTTTCTCATGAACAAATTACAGGCTCTCTAAGATTGACAATGGGTGTGTTCAATAATGAAAAGGAAATTGAAGAAACAGTATCTTCACTTAAAAAAATAGTCAAAGAACTAAGATCATTTTCTCCTTTCAAAGAAAAGTATTCTTTTTCCTAAGTCTAAATACTAATTTGAAATTTATTTCTGGCAACTAAAATCGTCATCATAATTCCGACAATCAATACCATCATTACAATTGCTCCAAATTCAGGAACGACATAAGTGCCGATAATTTCTATATCTGAATCTCCCTGCTCAAACTCAATTGTTATTACTCTGGAATCTGCAAGTACTACTGATTCCTGATATGCTACTTCTATTCCATCAATTAATATGATAAACGTGTCATCTTTACCATCTTGTTTTTCTGCACCTATGAATTCTCTAGGAAGATCTAGGGTTATTGTTCCTTCATCTGATGCATCGATTTGAACTATCACTGCAAAAGTTTCAGAATCTACTATCATGTTTTTTACAGTACCTCCTTTGATGGTATACTTTACATCAAATGTTCCATGACTTCCTGCATCTACTTCATAAGGCTCTGTTGTTACAACTGCTTCTGATTTTGAGGTGTATGAAAATTCAGTTTCAATTTGATGTTCTTGATATGATGCCACTATTGTATAGTCTCCAGTTTTTTTCCATAATGCTCCTTCTGCAAGGAATGCTTTTGTGAAACTACCGTCTTCTGCTACTGTAATCTGTGCAATATCGACCAAATTGCCTTGATTAAATAATTGTAATATTACTGGTGTATCGCCAATCACTATGTTTACATTTCCTGAAAGTACAATTGTATCTCCTTCATCATAATTATTATCATCTGTTTCAATCGAAATTAATGCTTCTTGTGCAAATGATACTCCTGTAGAAACAATTAACAATGCGATGAATCCATAAAATATTTTTAAATCCACAAACTTCAAAATACTCGTTTGTATATTTCCTTTACTATTAAAAAATGAAAAAATGAAAAAAGTTGTGTAACTTTTAGTATCTTGGTATAATACTTAGTCTTGATTTTGCAGAAATTGCAATTATTGAGATAATTGCTACTGCTAGAATCATTGCTGCGATTGTACCAAATTCTGGAATCACATAGGTACCAATTATTTCAATTGTTTCAGCACCTGCTGGGAACATGACTGTTACTTTGTTTGCAACAATTTCAACATCATCCCATTCTTCTCCGTCAACTAGTACCATGAAGATACCGTCTTGGACTGTTGTTGATGGGGATACTGTTAATGTTCCATCATCTTCGGCGTTGATCATAATGACAATTGAATTGTCATTAGTATTGAGCATTGCACTTGTTACCATTCCACCTGAAATGCTAAATGGTACACATTGACCACTTGTAGACAATTCATTTACTTTACATTTTTTGTCTTGCATTGTTGGTGTATTGTAGTTTGGTGTATATGCAACTCCACCAGTTAATTCAATTTTGACACTGTTGCTTTTTTCAACACTGCCATAGTTTGCTTTAATGGTGTAGGTACCGTCGTATTTCCATATTGCACCTGCTGTGTTTAGAGTTGTCTCAAAACTACCATCTTCTGCTACAGTGATTTGATCAATTGTAACAATGGAGTTTAGAGGACTAATCACAGTAATTGTAACTGGAAATCCAGATGTATTTGCTACTTGACCTTCTACCATAATTATATCACTATGACCATAATCTGTTTTGTCTGTCCAAACAGATACTGGGATTGCATCCATGAGAGCTTTTGATGCCATTGCTTTAGCATCCTCCATGGAACATCCTACACATGCTGGATTTGTTTGAGCATATGCTGATGATATAGTTAGAGTTCCGACTGCAGTCAATAAGGCTAGTAGCGCGAACGACGTACGATTGTTCATCTTGTTGCGATTTGCACCCGTCTCTATTTATGTATATTTAAAAATAGAAAAAAGTTGTATGAACTTAGTATCTTGGAATAATGCTAAGTCTTGATTTTGCAGAAATTGCAATTATTGAGATAATTGCTACTGCTAGAATCATTGCTGCGATTGTACCAAATTCTGGTACTACAACTCCGTCTAAGATATCTACTTCAGTTGAAGCAGTATATTTTGGATCGTCAAATTGTCTTACAGTTACAGTGTACAAACCATCTTGTTTCCATAATGATCCACCTACTGTAATTTCAGCAGCGAAATTTCCATCAAGTCTTGGTGATATTTGATCAACTTTTATCACATTTCCATTTGGTGCTGTTACTTTCAATGTGATATCTTGACTTACTCTATCTGTCATTCCGGTAACCTCAAACATTGTAGAACCATTCTCGATAATTACTGGGTCGAGGAAAAGTCCTGCATCTGTAGCAGCATTATTTTCATTTGGTGTGAAAATATCTGTCACTAAATTACCTTCAGTTACAGAAGTACTTCTTAAAGTCATGCCGTTTGTTACTTCAACTCCAACTTTTACTTCATATGTTGATGATGTGCCTTGTTTTACCACTATGGTATAGTATCCATCTTCAGTCCAGTTTGAACCGATTGTAAAAGTGGTACCAAAGTTTCCATCATTGTCAGGTGTATCTTGCCAAGCTGCAACCAGATTTTGGTTTGGAGACCATACAGAAAATGTGACATCTGTGTAATCTGAAGCTGTTGTACCAGTTACTGTGATGCTGTTTCCTGCTTTCTCAGTTGTTGCTGTAATAGATATTCCTTGAGGTTGAGCAAAAGCTTCTTGTTGAATTGAGGTCATTGAAACTAATGACAATGCCATGAGGGCTATTGCCATTGATGTTGTAGAACGTTTGAAATTCATCCTATTTCCACCCAGCATTATTGCTATTTATGTATATTTAAAAATAGAAAAAAGATGAAATTTAGTATCTTGGAATAATACTAAGTCTTGATTTTGCAGAAATTGCAATTATTGAGATAATTGCTACTGCTAGAATCATTGCTGCGATTGTACCAAATTCTGGAACTACAAATGTACCAATTATTTCAATCTCTTCAGCACCTGCTGGGAATGCTATGGTGAGTGTTCTATCTGTTGATGATACAGTTTCATCAAAGTCTACTTCTTCTCCGTCAATTAAGACGAAAAAGTCATCATCACCGCCATTGATTGTCGCATCCAACACAGATCTAGGGATTGTGAGTGTAAGTGAACCATCGTTTGTAGCATCAATAGATATGATCAGTGAATTTGCATCCACATCAGGCATAACACCTAGTAGTTTTCCGCCTGTAATTGCATATCCTATCAAATCACTAGAACCTGAAACTGAAACTGTTGTGTCAGTCACTTTGCTATCAGTTGATGGTTTGATTGTAGATCCTCCGAATTCAAATGTTGTACTTGCTGCATTGTTTTTGTTATCTCCATATTGGACCGTAATTGTATACGTGCCATCATTTTTCATCAATGATCCACCTGCTGCAATAGTGGTGCTGAATTTTTTATCTGCACCTACAGTAAGTTGACCAATGTAAACAATAGCCAAATCTGATTTCACTGTAATCGTAAGTCCATAGCCTCCTAGAAGTTGAGCTACTTCACCTGTAACTAGTATTGTCTCTCCTTCAGAATATGATGGCTTGTCTGTATTGATTACCACAGAACTTTGTCCAAATGCTGGTGCCATGCCAATACTTGCAATTAGAATTGCAGATAGGGCAAACACCGTTAGATGAGCTTTCATTGTTTTTACGCCCAGATTTGGACTATTTAAGGTTGTGATAAAATTTGTTGACAAAAGAGAAAAAAGACTGTTTTTCGACAAATTTCAAATTACATATATATTAACCCGAGCGTGAATTTTTGACAGTTTGTGTATTTTGATTAGCGTTACATGTAATGTTCGGTGTGGGGATTTCTAAATGGCAACTAAGAAAAATCAAGTTCTAGTTCCTGATCACGTTTATGTTCCAAAACATGAGATCATTACAAAATCAGAAGCTGAAGACGTTTTAAAAAAATACAATTGTAAACCAACTGAATTACCATTAATTTTTGTAAACGATCCTGCAATTTTGGGACTGGGTGTAAAACCTGGAGATATGATTAAGATCACTCGAAAAAGTCCAACTGCTGGTGAAAGCCTCTATTATCGATACGTGGTGGAAATCTAAATGGCAGATCCTTCAGTTAAAAGATGGCCAGTAATTCAAGATATCTTGAAACGTGAAGGCATTGCACGTCAACATCTAAACTCATTTGATGAATTTCTAGAACGAGGTCTTCAAAGTATCATAAATGAAGTTGGCCAAATTGATATTGAGAATGCAGAATATCCTTACAAGATTCAACTAGGTAAAGTCAAACTACAACAACCAAGAATGATGGAGCTGGATGGTTCAATCACTCACATCACTCCGGCTGAAGCAAGATTGAGAAACGTCTCTTATTCTGCACCAGTAATGATGGAGGCAAGTGTTGTTGAAGATGGAAAAATTTTAGAATCCAGATTTGTCCACATTGGAGACGTACCTGTTATGGCAAAATCAAATGCATGTATCTTACACAATTTCTCTTCTCAAAAATTAATTGAACATGGTGAAGATCCACAGGATCCTGGAGGTTACTTTATCATCAATGGTTCAGAACGTGTCATTGTTGGATTGGAAGATCTTTCTTACAACAAGATTATTGTAGATAGAGAAACTGTTGGTGGAAACATTGTCTTCAAAGCCAAAGTATATTCTTCAATTGTTGGTTATCGTGCAAAACTAGAACTTGTTATGAAAAATGATGGATTAATTGTTGCCCGAATTCCTGGCTCTCCAGTTGATATTCCTGTTGTTACATTAATGAGAGCACTTGGATTAGAATCTGATAGAGAAATTGCTTCTGTAGTTTCACTAGTTGATGATATTCAAGATGAGTTAGAAGGCTCTTTTGAAAAAGCAGGTGATGTGCCAACATCCAAAGACGCCATTGTCTATATCAGTAAAAGAATTGCTCCTGGAATGTTAGAAGAATTCCAGATTAAACGTGCTGAGACTTTACTTGATTGGGGACTCTTACCACACTTGGGTAAGCATCCTGAAAATAGAAAAGAAAAAGCACAATTCTTGGGTGAAGCTGCTTGTAAATTATTAGAGCTAAAACTTGGATGGATTACTCCTGATGACAAAGATCATTATGGAAACAAAGTCATCAAATTTGCAGGTCAAATGTTGGCTGATTTATTCAGAACCGCATTTAGAAATTTGGTTAGAGACATGAAATATCAATTAGAGCGTTCAGGTCAAAAACGTGGAATTAATGCAGTTGCTGCAGCAATTCGTCCTGGAATTATTACTGATAAACTAAACAATGCTATTGCAACTGGAAACTGGGGCAGAGGACGTGTTGGTGTTACTCAATTACTTGATAGAACAAATTATCTTTCAACAATCAGTCATCTTAGAAGAATTCAATCTCCTCTAAGTAGAACACAACCAAACTTCGAAGCAAGAGATTTACACGCTACACACTTTGGAAGAATTTGTCCAAGTGAAACTCCTGAAGGATCAAATTGTGGTTTAGTGAAAAATCTAGCCTTATCTGGAATTATCTCAGTAAACGTACCAAATGAGGAAATTATAGAAAAACTCTATGATCTTGGAACAGTTCATTTCTTTGATGCAAAAGAAGATTTGAAGAAAGATGGAACTCGTGTATTTGTAGATGGTAGATTAATTGGTTATTACAAAGATGGTGGAGAACTAGCTGAATCACTTAGAGAACTAAGAAGAAACTCAAAGATTCATCCTCACGTAGGAGTATCATTCCATAAATCTGAAATCGAAGGTTCAACAAGAAGACTGTATGTTAATTGTAATGCCGGTCGAGTTTTACGTCCACTCATTATAATCAAAGATAACAAACCACTACTTACTACAGAATTATTAGATAAAATTTCAAAGAAACTCCTTTCATGGACTGATCTTTTGAGAATGGGTATCTTAGAGATGATTGATGCAAACGAGGAAGAAAATTGTTATGTTACTCTAGATGAAAAAGATGCAAAAAAACATACTCACTTGGAAGTATTCCCACCAGCAATTCTAGGTGCAGGAGCTTCAATCATTCCATATCCTGAACATAATCAATCTCCAAGAAATACATACGAGTCTGCAATGGCAAAACAAAGTTTAGGATTTTCAACACCTATGATGAATACCAGTACATACGTTAGACAACACTTTATGCTATATCCTCAAGTCCCAATTGTAAATACAAAAGCAATGAAACTTTTAGGATTGGAAGATAGACCTGCCGGTCAGAATTGTGTTGTTGCAGTATTACCATTTGATGGTTACAACATTGAAGACGCTATTGTATTGAGCAAATCATCTGTCGATAGAGGTCTTGGTAGAACATTCTTCTTTAGAATTTACGATGCTGAAGCAAAACAATATCCTGGTGGAATGCGTGATAGCTTTGAAATTCCTAACGCTGAAGATAACATTAGAGGTTACAAAGGAGAACGTGCATATCGTTTACTTGAAGATGATGGAGTAGTTGCATCTGAAGCTCCAGTTAAAGGCGGAGATATTTTGATTGGAAAAACTAGTCCTCCAAGATTCATGGAAGAGTATAGAGAATTCGAATCTTCTGGTCCATATAGACGAGACACTTCAATTGGTGTAAGACCATCTGAAACTGGAGTAATTGACACTGTAGTTATGACTCAATCAAACGAAGGCGGAAAAATGTATAAAATTAGAGCAAGAGATATGAGAATTCCAGAAATTGGTGATAAATTTGCATCAAGACATGGACAAAAAGGTGTACTTGGAATTTTAGCTAAAGCAGAAGATTTGCCATATACTGCAAGTGGAATGTCTCCTGATGTTTTGATTAACCCACACGCATTCCCTTCAAGAATGACAGTTGGAATGATGATGGAATCTATCTGTGGTAAAGCTGCAGCATTACGTGGAAAGAGATTTGACGGTTCTGCATTTGTCGGAGAGAAAATGCCTGAAGTCAAAGAAGTAATGGATGCACATGGTTTTGAATATTCTGGTAAAGAAATAATGTATGATGGAAGAACTGGAAAAGCATTCCCAGTAGAAGTTTTCATCGGAGTTGTATACTATCAAAAATTACACCACATGGTTGCAGACAAAATCCATGCAAGAGCTCGTGGACAAGTTCAGATGTTGACTAAACAGCCAACTGAAGGAAGAGCAAGAGGTGGTGGATTGAGATTCGGTGAAATGGAAAGAGATTGTTTGATTGCTTATGGTGCTTCAATGATCCTTAAAGACAGATTGTTAGACGAGTCTGATAAATCTGATATTTTCGTATGTGAGAGATGTGGACTGGTTGCATATCATGATGTTAAACAAAGAAAATACGTTTGCAGAGTTTGTGGTGATAAAGCCAAAGTATCTTCTGTATCTGTAGCTTATGCATTCAAATTACTCTTACAAGAAATGCAAAGTCTGAACGTTGCACCAAGATTGTTAATCAAGGAGAAAATCTAGAATGTCTGTTCAAGCAATTAAAGCAATTGATGGAATCAGATTTTCAGTATGGTCTCCAACTGAAATTAGAAAATATTCTGTAGCTGAAATCACTGCTCCTGAAACATACGATGAAGATGGAATGCCAGTTCAAGGAGGTCTTATGGATGGAAGATTGGGAACACTTGAGCCTGGACAAAAATGTCTAACCTGTGGAAATACAGCTGCAAGATGTCCTGGACACTTTGGACACATTGAACTTGCAGAACCAATTTTACACATTGCCTTTATTGATAATATCTACAAACTATTACAATCAACATGTCGTTCTTGTGCAAGACTCAAAGTCCCTCAAGATGATCTAAACGCATTCCAAAAAATTAAAGACAAACATGCAGCTTACACTGTAGTTTCACAAAAACGAATTCCTGAACAAATTATAGAAAAAGCAAAAAAAGCAAAGGAATGTCCTCACTGTGGAAAAACCCAATACGAACTAGTCTTTACAAAACCAACAATCTTTGTAGAGAAAACTGAAATCGGTGAACACAGATTATTGCCAATTACAATTAGAGAAAGATTTACACAAATTCTAGATGAAGATTTATCATTACTAAATTATGATCCAATAACTGCAAGACCAGAATGGTTTATCCTTCAAGCATTACCTGTACCACCAGTAACAGTTAGGCCTTCAATTATTCTTGAAACAGGAATTAGATCTGAAGATGACTTGACACACAAAATGGTAGATATCATCAGAGTTAATCAAAGACTAAAAGAAAGTAAAGAAGCAGGTACTCCTCCATTAATTGTACAAGATTTAGTTGACCTGTTACAATATCACTCTACAACATATTTCGATAACGAAGTTTCTGGAATTCCACAAGCTCATCACCGCTCTGGACGTCCACTCAAAACATTAACTCAAAGACTAAAAGGAAAAGAGGGAAGATTTAGAGGTTCATTATCTGGAAAGAGAGTTGACTTTTCAAGTAGAACTGTAATCTCACCAGATCCTAACTTGGATTTGTCCGAAGTTGGAGTTCCTGAACAAGTTGCCATGAAATTAACTATTCCTGAAATTGTTACTGAATGGAACATTGAAAGAATGAGAAAATTAGTAATCAATGGACCTGAAAAATTCCCAGGTGTAAACTATATCGTTAGACCTGATGGTGTAAAGATTAGATTAGATTTCGTAGAAGACCGTTCTACAATTGCTGAAACACTAGAAATCGGCTATCTCATTGAAAGACATCTTGCAGACGGTGATATTGTCATGTTCAACAGACAACCATCACTGCACCAAATGTCTATCATGGCTCACTATGTCAGAGTACTTCCAGGTAAAACTTTCAGATTACATCCTTCTGTTTGTCCACCATACAACGCAGACTTTGATGGTGATGAGATGAACCTTCACGTTCCTCAAAGTGAAGAAGCAAGAGCAGAAGCAATTCTCTTAATGAGAGTTCAAGATCAATTAATTTCACCAAGATATGGTGGACCAATTATTGGAGCACTAAGAGACTTTGTAACTGGCGCATACCTTCTAACTAAAGATGACACTACTCTATCTATTCAAGAGTTTTCAAACTATGCAATGCTTGGAGGCTACACTGACCCACTTCCAAAACCTGGAACCAAAACAAAAGATGGACCTGCATATACTGGAAAGCAATTATTCTCATTATTCCTTCCAAAAGATTTCAACTATGTTCTTACATCAAAATGGTCAAAGGGAACAAAAGGTCCAGAAAAAGACGTTGTAATTAAAAATGGTGAATTAATCAGCGGTGTAATTGACAAGACATCAATTGGTGCTGAGGAACCTGAAAGTGTTTTGCACAGAATTACAAAAGATTATGGAAATGCAGCTGGTAAAACTTTCTTAAACTCTATTCTAATTATGGTAAAACAATTCATCACACACTATGGTTTCAGTTATGGATATGGTGATCTTGAAGTTCCAGAAAAACACGTACAACAAATTTTAGATGAAATTCAAGAAACTTATGACATTGTTGCAGACTTGACTGATCAATATGAAAAAGGAACACTAAAACTAACAAGAGGTATGAAAGCCGAAGAAGCATTAGAGGCATACATTGTAAATGAATTAGGTAAAGCAAGAGAGAAAGCAGGCGCTACTGCAAATGACTCTCTAGATGATAGTAACGCTGGAAAAATTATGGCCACAACTGGTGCCAGAGGTTCAGCACTTAACGTAGGTCAGATGGCAGGTGCGCTAGGCCAACAATCAAGAAGAGGAAATAGAATGAGTTATGGTTATAGTAATCGTGCATTAACACACTATAAAGAAAATGATAGTAATCCTGATGCACATGGATTTGTAAAATCAAATTACAGAACAGGTCTTACAGCTTTAGAATTCTTCTTCCACGCAATGGGTGGTCGTGAAGGACTGGTAGATACTGCAGTTAGAACACAACAGAGTGGTTACATGCAGCGTAGATTGATTAACGCATTAGAGCACATTAGATTAGAATATGACGGAACTGTAAGGGACCCACACGGACACATTGTTCAATTCCTATACGGTGAAGACGGAATCGATGTGCAAAAAAGTGATCACGGCGAAGCATTCAACGCAAGTAGATTGGCTGAATCACAAACCATTATTGATTCTGGAAAGAAAGCAACTAAAGATGAGATTGATGTTCTTGCTAAAAAATATACAAAGACATTCAATCCAAGATTAACTGGACTTGTATCTGATGCTTTACATCAATCAAATCTAAGTAAAGAGGGTGTTGAGGCAGTATGTAAGAAAGGACTTTCACTTTACAACAAAGCCCAAGTAGAACCTGGCCAAGCAGTAGGAATTGTAACTGCCCAATCAATTGGAGAACCAGGTACTCAGATGACTTTGAGAACATTCCACTTTGCAGGAATTAAAGAGAGGAACGTCACCTTGGGTCTTCCAAGATTAATTGAACTAGTGGATGCTAGAAAGAAACCTGTCACACCAACTATGGATATTTACCTTGATGAGGAATCAAAGAAATCTCGAGAAAAAGCAATTGAAGTTGCACGAAATGTATTGCAAACTAAGGTGAGTGCATTAATTGCAGATACTGAAACAGACTATTCTACAAATATCAAACTAATCTTGAGTCCAAATAGGCTCAAAGAAAGAGGATGCTCAATTGCAGAAGTAGAAGCCGCCCTTTCATCAAACAAAAAATTCAAGATGGAAGTTGTAGGTGAATTAATCACTTTGAATCTAGTTGATGAGGCAGATACTGCATCTGCAATTGCAATTAGAAATAAAGTTCTCAATACTACTGTTAAAGGAGTTCCAGATGTTGAACGAGTTACACTAGTTCAAAAAGACGATGAATGGGTTATCCAAACAACTGGTTCTAACATTGCCAAAGTACTTGAAGTTAAAGGAATTGATAAAAAGAATGTCAGAACAAACAATGTCTTTGAAATTGCAGGAACATTGGGAATTGAAGCTGCAAGAAACTCATTGATTGATGAACTTAACCATACTTTGGGTGACCAAGGATTGGAAGTTGACAATAGATACATCATGTTGGTATCTGATTTGATGTGCTCTAGAGGTTACATGCAACAAATTGGTAGACACGGAATTGCCGGTACCAAAGACAGTGTTCTTGCAAGAGCCGCATTTGAAATTACCGTCCCAACAATTGCACATGCTGCACTTGGTGGAGAAGTTGAACAACTCAAGGGTATTACTGAAAACGTTATTGTTGGAAGTAACATTCCAATCGGAAGTGGTACTGTTGACTTGTACATGCAAGTAAGCAAGAAAAACAAGAAAACTGAGTAATAATCATGGCTGACGAAATTTCAACATTAATGAGTAACAGCAAAGGTAAAGTTGTTTTGCTTAGATTGAGAAACACTAAAACCATTCAAGGTGTCCTTCAGGATTTCGATATTCACATGAATTTAACACTAGAAAACGCTGAAGACATTTCTGAAGAAAAACATGAGCAATTAGGAAAAATTCTACTTCGTGGAGATAATATTTTGGCAGTATCCTTGCCTGAAGAAGAATCTTAGAAATTTTATTCATCAAACATTAAATTCGTTAAATCATAATTTTTAACATGCTGTATCTTTTTCTGTTTTTGATTCTACTTCCAGCATTTGGACAGTCTGGTCCAGATTACAATGATCCTTATTCTCCGATTTTTACTGACAAGCCAGTTTATTCTTGGACTGATAAAGTCAAAATGACTATCATTGCTCCTAGCTGGAATGCAGATAGACATCTGATAGATTCCATTGGAGATTCATCTAGTCATTCTATCAAAATTGCAACATCAGAGCATTCTCTAGATGAGTATAGATTTACTGAAACTGATGTAAACTCTGGAATTTTTACTGCAGAAGTAATTCTCACTGGTTTTTCTCATGATGCTGATGGTGATGGAAATTTTGATACAACTCCAAGAACCATTGGTAATGGCCCTACAAGCGGATTTTTACAAGTTGATAGGGATTCTGCCATAACCATCTCTTTTGAATTTGCAGATGGAGTTGTACTGGTAGAGTCAGTCCCTGTGAGTTGGAATCTTGGAACAATTAATTTTGCAGAAGATATTTTCTTTTTGGAAAATTCTGCACTAGTCCGTGTAGTTGATCTTGACATGAATCTAAATCCTGAATCGCTAGACAATTTGACAATTCAACTTTATTCTGATTCTGATGTTGCCGGAATTGAAGTTAATGCTGTTGAAACATCTGAAAGCTCAGGTGCCTTTACTGCAACAATTTCTTTATCACAGAATTCGCCCTCTAGTGGCAATAGGCTTTATTCTATACCTGGAGATTCTATTTTTGCCAAATATGATGACTATACTCTTCCTAAGCCCTATACAAAATCTGATAATTTAGAAATTCAAACTGTTGCAAGAGTTGACTCATCAACTCCTCCAATGGAGAGAATTGAAAATTCACCAATCACTTTTTCTAGCAGTCTGGGAAATCCTTTGGAATCATTTTCCCAAAACACCCCGATGCAAATAGTTGGAACAATCAAAAATGAACAAGAGTTTAAACAAAAATTTGTTTATTTCTTTCAAGTAAAAAATGATCAAAATTATGTTGAATCGCTTTCATGGGTTCAAGGGGAGATCTCACCTAGCCAAATCCTGGATGTTTCACAATCTTGGGTTCCAAAAGAATCTGGAAAATATCAAGTTGAAACTTTTGTTTGGAATTCTATTGGTGCTTCAACAGCTCTGTCTCCAATAATGTCCACTATGATTACTGTTCAATGAAAAGTATAATTTCTACGTGATTATTAAATAGAAAATTACGTTCTTACTCGTGTGTTAGGATATGTTTTAGTACTGACCTTAGTGTTAACCGCACTGTCTCCAGTGATTTTCACCGACGTCTTTGCTGATTCATTTAGTGTAAATTTTGATAAGGAATTTTATGATCTTGGTGACTCGCTGACTGTTTCAGGTGAGATTTTTGATCTTGGAATGCCTGTAATTGCCATGAGTATCTATGATCCGGATGGGAAAATTCTGTCTGCAAATAATTTAGAAATTACATCTGATCAGACATTTTCTAAAACCATTCAACTTGATTCTCCATTTTATGAAAAAACTGGTCAATATTTGGTAAAGTTTGACTATGAACAAACATCTGAAAATTATCCCTTTACTATCCAAGGAGGGTATTTAGAGCCTGAAATTTTGATTGAAGAAAATACTGCACCTGAAATTCTCTTACTTTACACAGAACAAAAACAATACACTGACAAAGATGTGATAAAAATCAGCGGTCTAGTTTCAACAATAGATTCTCCAACTGTTCTAATTGGAATTTATGATCCGTTTGGAATGCCTGCTGGATTTTATTTTGGTGCAATTGATTCTAACTTGGAATTTACTACAAGTTTTCTTGTAAAACACGGTGTAAATTTTAGAGTGGATGGAACATATTCTGTTAAAGCTCATTATGCTGAATCTGAAGCAAAATCTTTTTTTGATTATTCCAAAGTGCCACAAATAATTGTCACGGACTCTTTAGATGATGAAACAACAGAGCCTGAACCTGAAAAAACAAAACAAACTCCTGATGTTATATCAGAAATTGAAAACACATCTTCTAAAACACAAACAACTGACACTCCACAAAAAACTGAATCTGTTGATACTAAAATAATTAACACTCCACAAAAAACTGAAATAAATGATGACACTCTAACAAAAAGTATTCCAAAAGAAATTCCTGTTAAAAAAACAATCGAACCAAAAAATAAAGTAACAAAAACAATTGAAGAAAATCCTATTTCAAACAAAATAAAAAAAGAAAATAATCTAACTGTAGAAGATATAGAGTTGGGAACAATCCTAAATCAAATTCAATTAGAATGTGATACAAGTACTTACACTGACACTATCTCTTACTATGATGGAATGGGTCCTGCATTGTATCGATTATGTAAATTCGACAGTGCATTGAATTTTTTTAATGAATCATTGATTGAGAATCCTAATGATGTCGAAATCCTGGTAAACAAAGGCTCTACTTTGGGGAAATTAGGGTATTTTTCTGAGGCTATAGTGTTTTATGATCATGCCCTCAAGATTAACCCTGATTCCCTTTCAGCTAAAAACAACAAAGCAAATGCACTTGCAAACTTGGGGCAATTCGATGATGCAATTTTATTGTATAATCAAGTCTTGTATCAAAATCCAAATTATCTGACTGCTACAAAAAATCTAAAAATCACAACGTCTTTAATTTCTGATTCATCTGAGAATCGTTCTGATTCTATGATTGAAAACATCTCTCATCCTGAATCATCTTCTGAAAAAACTAATTTTGAAAAACAAAAGCCAAATAGTTTCATTGACGAAGTTAGTATTGCATTTTCAACTTTGGGTTCATTATTTGATTTTCTAAACTAATTTTCTAATATAACACGCTTAATTTTTCAATAAACCTATAAAGCCCTGAGAAGAGGATCGTCTTAAGGAAAACACATGAGTAAGATACTTGAAAAATCATTAAGGGATGCCCGCAAAGAAGATAATCTAACAATGGGTGCAAAACAAGTTTTAAACTCTATTAAAAATTCCAAGCTAATTGTATTGTCTCAATCGATAAAAAAAGAAATGGTTGAGCAAATTGAATCAGATGCAAAAAAGGAAAAAATACCTTTAGTCAACTTTCAAGGAACATCAGTCGCATTGGGAAGATTATGTGGCTTACAATTTAGAATTTCGACAATTTCATTTACATCAATAGACGATGCTAGCATCAAATCAATTTTAAAAGATACACAAGGCGAGGAAAAAAATGAATCACTTTAATTTCTTCAATGTAAGTTTAAATGAGACAATTTTTGTCGGAGATAAATAGGAATTATAATGACACAGTCAATCAAACTATCTACAGACCAAATGAGAATGATGTCTTTGTTCCAAAATGTTACTGGTGCAACTGCACGTGATTGTGTTGAAGATGAAAAACAAGATAGAGTGATTTTTGTAGTAAATACTGGTAAAATGGGACTAGCAATTGGTAAAGGCGGTATCCATATCAAATCATTACAAAATATTGTCAAGAGAAATGTCGAATTGGTAGAATTTGACGATGATCCAGCAAAATTCCTGTCTAATTTGCTTAATTCAAAACTAATTTCTGAAGTAAAAATAAATACACGACCTGATGGGTCAAAACAGGCAATAGTAATGGTAGACGCAAGAAAGAAAGGAATTGTAGTTGGAAGAGAAGGCAGAAATGCAGAAAAGGCAAGATTACTTGCAAAACGATATTTTGATATTAGCAGTGTATTGATTAACAGTCCTGAACGGGCAACAATGGAGATGTAATAGATGAGAAAATCGCCACTTGGATTATTTGCAGGAAGAGTTCTAACAAAGAAAAAGAAAAACCAAAGATGGGCAATTTCTACTTACAAGAGAAGAAAACTTGGTATTGATAAAAAAGCAGATCCTTTAGGGGGAGCACCACAAGGACGTGGTATTGTTTTAGAAAAAGTAGGTATTGCTGCAAAACAGCCAAACTCTGCTATTAGAAAATGTGTTCGTGTTCAATTAATTAAAAACGGAAAAACTGTTACAGCATTTTTGCCAAGAGACGGTGCCATGAACTTTATCGATGAACACGATGAGGTACACATTCAAGGTATGGGTGCAACACAAGGTGGTGCAATGGGTGATATTCCTGGAGTTAGATTCAAAGTTTTCAAAGTTAACGGTACATCCTTACATGAATTAGTTATTGGAAAGAAGGAGAAACCAAGGAGATAGAGAAATGGCAGAAACTAAAAACTTGTTATTATTTAGAAAATGGGATTTGTCTGCTATCGAAGTAAAGGATCCTGGATTAAAAACTGCAATCTCTTTGAGAAAACAAATTCTACCATACACCTATGGTCGTTCAGCCCTAAAGAGATTCAATAAAGCAGACGTCAACATTGTAGAGAGATTAATCAACAAATCAATGCACTTTGGTAAAAAATATGCAAAGAACACTGGTAGAATGACTGGCAAGAAAACTAAATTACTCAATACTGTAAAAACAGCTTTTGATATTATTGCTCTAAAAACTGATCAAAACCCAGTTGAGGTTTTAGTTCGAGCCATTGAATATTCTGCTCCAACTGAAGATACTACTAGAATTGTTTATGGTGGTACCACATATCACGTATCAGTAGATGTTGCTCCAATCAGAAGAGTCGATTTAGCTTTGAAATTTATCGCAGATGCAATCAAAGAAGCAACCTTTTCAAATCCAAAACCAATTGAGGAGCATATGGCAGAACAACTCATGCTTGCAGCAGCAAATGATCCTTCAGCACCTTCTGTAAAGAAGAGACACGAGTTGGAAAGAATCGCACAAGCATCAAGATAGTAGTTTTTATTTTTAGAAATTTTTAGGTAGCCCGAGGCAGATTCGAACTGCCGTCTCCGCCTATCCACTCTTGAGATCCAGAGGGCAGAATCCTTGACCACTAGACTATCGGGCTACTAAAATGAATTCTAATGATTTAGCATATAATCATTTGTTGCAATTATTTTTGTCTGACTTCATGAATAACCGTTGCATAATCACAGACTGCTCTTAATCTCATGTAAGGAATTAACTTGTAATGAATTGAATAGATGTTGTCTTCTTTTAGTATGATTCCTTTTTGTAATAATGATGCTAGTCCTCTTGATGGAATTGTGATTGGAATGTTTTTTTCTTTGCATACTTTTTCTCTTTTGTTTTGAAATTGTTTTAGTGAAAATGAAACATCATTGAGTTCTAAAATTAACGGCCAAACAATTTCTGCCCAAACAAATCTTCTGTTCTCTGTAGCTGAGGCATATTTTCCTTTTTCACTCAACATTAATAACATCTGCAGCATATGTTATAATTTATCAGTTGTCTCAAAAAGAAATTGAAGAATCACTAGATTTACTACAAAAGGATTGGGACCTTGACCCCATATTGCGCAAATTCATGCTAGGAAAAATTACTGACGTATCAGACTATCCAATCAAAGTCAAAGATGTAGTTTTTCATGTTCCTTATCTTAATTCTGAAAAAAAATATATTTTATGGAAATGCTTTTGGCCTGACTGTCACAATTGTTGTGATAGACAAGGCAGACTTCCATTGACATCTGATGATTTGATCACAATTGGAAAAGGATTGAAATATTCAAAGACTTCGGATTTTATAAAAAATGAAACTCTAACTGTAACGTATCAGGAACCTGGACCATCAGGGCAAATGACTACAATGACTACCATTAATTTGAAAAGAAAAACTGATGAAACAGAAGCAGAAGACGGGACTCATATTTCTTGTAGATTTTTAGATGGTGAAGGAGCCTGCTCTATGCATCCAGATAGACCTGGAGTTTGCTATCTGTATCCATTTGCAAGTTGGCTGGAAAACGAGAAAGGAAAGGCGCGTGTGCATGCAACGTATCAGTTTACAGGGGATTGCCCTGGATTCTACTTGGCAGATAATTTAGATCAAATGAAAGATGAACTCAAAGCATATTCTACTACAATTTATGATTACAACATGGCATCAAACAGAACAAATCGTGAAGGATTTGGATCTGTTAGTTT
>JACNFR010000055.1:80018-85009 GCA_014384555.1 Candidatus Nitrosopumilus sp.
ACTTTGAGCAAATCTGAAATTTTGATATCCATTCCAAATCTGTTTTGATTCTTTTTCATATAGACAAATATTGCCAAAAAGTCTGGTAGTGCCTTTATGAAACTGAAATCCTTGTGAATTTTTGCTCTAACAAAATTAAACACCTTGCTATACACTTTGAAATGCTTATCCACTGCTTTCTCATATGCTTCCATATCTCCAATGTTATCAACAAAGATATCTACACACTGCATTGATGGAATGATTCCCTCACCTAACAAAGCATAGACTGTACCAATTGATTCGCCTACCCCTACTACCTTGCCTTTGTAAAATGGCTTGCACTTGTTTGGAGTTGCCAATCTGATTGGTCTGCCTTTAGTTTTGAGCACCTTTCCTCCGTGTTTTTTCAAGAAATCATCAGTTGCTTTGATGTGTTGTTTATTGTAATCTCCTGCGCCAATGTGGGCCCATTTCTCACCTAGTGGGAAATACCAGAAATATCCTGACATTCCAGGAAATGGTTCAATGTAAAAGTCATCATATGGTACTCCGTTTTCATACTCTACTTTGTACTCGTATGTTGGCAAAAAGAAATCTTGCTCCATCTTTGGCAAATATGCTCTACTAAATCCAGTACAATCAACTATCAAGTCATACTCTTTTTCTAATTCTTCAAGCTTTGGTGCTTCTCCGTAAATAATTTTAGAATCTTTAATGAAATCTTTGATTAAAGCTAATTTGTTATATGTGCACATTCCATGCAGTCCGATATCAAATTTTACATTGTCATTCATTTTGACATGCATCTTTTTTCCATCATGAATTAGAAAATCATTAAAATCTCTATCCACTTTATTGCAAAACTCTGTTAGTACTGGTTTGATTGTACCCCATGCACAAATCGAATCATGTCTCTCCTCAGTACTTCTTTCATATCCTGTAACGTCATGGTTTGAATTTTTCAGTCTGGCCATGAGATATGATCCTGCTACTCCCATACCCATTACTGCAATCTTCAAGATGATCTGCCGTCGTCTCAGGCCTAATAAATACACTATCTGAATTTGTTCAGGTAAATTATCACTAGTAGGAAAAAGTAGCGTCAGTTAAATATCAAAATCCCCTTAGTAGTAATAAGAAAAGATTGTCTGTCGTCTGATTACAATAGTTTCAGGCCTTAAGAGAACAGCTGTCATCAGAAACCCTCCGGTTACTGATCTTAAGCGAAGAGATGTCATCGGCACTCCATATGGTGCTGATCTTAATCTCTACTGTCTTTTCGTTTCATTTATTTTACATATTTTTTTTGATGTTATCATGGATGTTTTTGAGGCAATAGAGACTCGACGTGCAATAAAGAAGTTTGATCCTACTCATAAAATGAGTAACGATGATGTTCAAAAATTAATGAAACATGTGATTTTAGCTCCGACCAGTTACAACCAACAGAACTGGAGATTCGTCTATGTTACAAATCAGGATGTTAAGGAAAAGATTTCAGTTGCAGCAAGAGGTCAGGCCCAACCAAGAGATGGCTCTTTGGTGGTTGTTTTGTGTGGAGACATGACTGCATGGAAGACTGAACCATTACGATACTGGAAGGACCATCCAGCAGAAAAACAAGAAACAGTAAAGGCTGCTTTGGAGCGAAAATATTCTGGTAATCCTCAAAACCAACGTGATGAGGCAGTTCGCTCTTGTGGCATGGCTGCTCAAACTATAATGTTGGCTGCTCGTCAGATGGGACTAGACTCTTGTCCTATGGTGGGTTTTGAGTATGATGATTTGGCCAAAATAATCAATTTACCTGAAGAGCATTTGATAGTGATGATGGTAGTAGTTGGAAAAAGAGCAGAAGATGCATCTGCCCGTGGTGGTCAGTTGCCATTGGAGCAAGTTGCATTTGAGAATTCGTTTTAGAATTTCATAAAGTGGGAATATCTTTTATTATCATAACGTAACAGTATCTTCATGGGTACTGAAGAGGCAATTAAAAAACTAGAGACCTCAAACCAGGGATTAAAAGTAATTTTAGATAATCTTGATGAGCAACTCAAAGCAATTCGCGCAGATCCTAAATTGACAGGAATGGTCGATGACTTGGAGACTTTGTTTTACGCATACCTGAAAACCTGGATGAAAAGCAATAATGAGATCATTGATATTTTAAAAGAGAAATAGCGAATAATTTTTTTGCACATTAAATTCTGATGGTGTGATTTTGTAATTTTTAATATGATGTCCTCTAATGGTAGTGTATAATTGAGAATTTGTAAAAAATGTAATGTCCCAATGGATATCAAAAACCCTGCAGTGGAAAGAAGAGGAAATAAGAAAAAAAATATACAAACTGAATATTATTGCCCAAAGTGTGATCATTCAGATTATGAGGAATAATTTCTAGACTATTTTCTAAACATAATCCAGATTCTACTTACTACAAAAATTCCTACAGCAAGAACTATCAGTGCTGGAATGATTATCTGCCCTTGCTCCATGACTCTAACATTTATCGCCACAACCAAAATCATTTTTTTGGTTTGCAAGCATTAGCTGCCCCAACTCTTCATCGGTAAATCCTGCCTTTTTCTTTGCACAATTCAGACAGTATCGCTCTTGGGGTGCTTGTGGATTCTCAATGAAATTCTCCTCACTTAGCACACACACATTGCAATTATCCCCTGAACAAGTATACTGCTCTAGATGAGTCTCGCAATTACAAGCCATTTCTCTGTCTTTTACTATTCTTGGAAAATATAGTTTACGAATTTTTGCAAACTCCAATACGCTTAAGTTTCTAATTTTTGTTAAAAATTCATAATTGAAGCTTTGGAAAAAAATTCTTTTAGGAATCGGAATTGTCTCTGTTGTATGGTATCTTTTTTTGGTTTATCTGTACATGGAGTCAGTATTGCGACATAATGGAATTCATCTTTTTTGAATGCTAATTCTTTGTTTTTCTAGACGTTTCTGTAGAAAAAACAAACAAACGTAAAGAATTCTCAAAACATGCTATTGTACCTGTTTGGTATAGTGATACTATGGCATACTCTAATGCATTGTACTTTGCATCACACTTTGACAATCTGACTGATGAGGTACTATCTACTTTTAGTAAAAAAGAAAAACCACGAAAACTAACAACAGAATAAAATTTTCTACGGCTTGATACTATTGCCTGCGCATAGTAACTTGGTTTCCTGTTGTATGGTTTACCCCGACAACAGCACCTGGCTGAGATGTCACTATCATTAGAGTTTCACAGGATAGACATAATGTGGATGGCACATAATCTGCATATTTCTCAGAAGGGCCAGTAGTAGCTAGCACTGCATCATCTTTGAGGTCTGTTTTTCCACAACTGATACACTGGGATGGTTTTTGTGGCATGTGTTTTATTTGACTGATAAAATAATGGACCAATGTATCAGGTATGTTATTCAAGTTCTTAAATTAATTGATGCTCCAATTTAGCAATCCTTAATGCTTATCTTGAGAAAGTATAGTATTGGAATGTTTTAGATGCGATGGCAAGGGGAAATATCGAAACGAATTTGGCATGTGGGAGAAATGTGCGTCTTGCCAGAAAAAAGAAATGTCATTTGACAAGGTAAATGCCGAAGCTGACTTGAACGAAGAAGGACTCTAGTTTACAATTTAGATACGGAAATAATTATCAATGGGGGAAAAACTAGCCTCGCTATGGATACTCTGGATTATCTGATAAAGCAATCTGATCAAGTATCCATGTCAATGCCTGAATGCGATAATGTTAGTAAAGATGGGCAAGAAGAAGAGTGATGACAGAATCTTCTCTCTCCAAACTTGATGACAAGGGAGTTTTCACTATTGTGAAAGTAGGTAACGTTGAGAAAAAGGTCGGAAAGGATTTGATAACTGAGGTAAACATTGAAACAGAAGAATCATTTGATGGTGTGAAAAACTTTTACACATCAAGGAAGATGATCGTTGCAAAATTTTATGAGAATGGCAAACCTACAGTATTGGCCCAGGATATATTGAGGGGAAAAAAATACCGCGTAAAAATTATCACGCAGAAATTCGGCAATGGCAAAGAAGACTATGACATTGCAAAGTCTTGATGTTGATTTTATTGTATTCCTTCCAATACGCTTAAGGGTTTAATTTGTGTAGGAGTGACATGTCTGATGATAAAATGAAAATTATCTGTAAATGGTGTACTGTATCCAAAGAATGTCACATTGTCAGCCAGGAAACCTCAGAACACCAGGGAGCATATGGGATTGATGATGTTGTCATGGCCAAAGTAAAAATTCACAAGCATTTCAAAGGAAAAAATTACTGCAAGGGTTCAGATAGAACCACCAGTGTTCCATTAAATGAGATTGTAAAGTATAATGAAAAACTCAAAGACTAGATTTTCATTTTTGTGTATTTTCTGTTATCTTTTTTAATTCAGAGAGGATTAAAACCAGAATCTCCTTTTCAGATAATTTCAAAAGTTCTACTGTTTCCTCTTCAGTGAATTTAATCTCTTCATTGATTTTTTCATATGTTGTAAGATCAGCCATGCTGTGTTCTCATTATGATTGGTGATTAAATCTTTCAATAGGCTTTAATTTGAAATTCTCGTGTACCAGTCATGGATGACTCTGAAAAAGTAAAGCTAGACCACCAGAGAAACAAGTCTGAAATCGTAAATTTGGTCAAAGAGATGTTCCGCCTTGAGAAATGGGGAGATGAGCAATTTCGAGTGGAATTATTAGATCTAGTCACAAAAGATGAAAAATTGGTTAAAGATGTGATTGCACAAATAAAAAAGGAAAAGGGTATCGAGTAGACATGGGATTTGGAGATAGATTTGTTGGGGATAACACTGGAAATGCTCTAGTTAAAGTGCAATGTTCCGGCTGTCAGAGAATTACTACAGTGAAGATTCCTAATGATAAATCGTTTGAGAAATGGAATGAGAAAACAAAGTGCGGTGATTGTGGTGCTAGTAAATGTTGGGTAGAATTTGAATCCTA
>JACNFR010000065.1:0-22660 GCA_014384555.1 Candidatus Nitrosopumilus sp.
ATGATAACAATTAACTAGCACTAAATATCGTAAATTATCATGCCAATGAGAAAAAAAAATAAACACATGAGACACGCTGATCAAAGGGCTGATACACGTAAGAAAAAGAAAGCCGGTAAACCTCGTTCCTAATCTAATCAACCTTTTTACATTCAAAATTATCGAGGTGTACTGTTGGATCCGTTAGTTCGTTTTAAAGATGCACATTCTAAGGGAATTATTCCTGATGATGTTTTTGATTTAACTATGAAACGATTTCCTATTGTTATTGCAGGGATTAATCGAATTGAAAAGGCATCTGGAATCCGATATCCTATAGCATATGTTGAGCCCTCTCTTGTAATTTCATCTCCTGACCCTAATTCGTATCAATTTGGAATTTTATTTGCAAGAACGATCCCTGTCGTGTTTGAAGATAAATTTCAGGTGGTTATACAAATTTCCGCCCCTTTGATTGCATATGGATTAAAGGGTACAATACATGCTATACTTGCTCATGAATTTTTACATTTTCTAGATTTGATGAGAAAAATTTCAAAGATGGAGTTACTATCTGATGAAATTTCTGGAAATTTATTTGAAAATGTTTACAGTGATGAGACTAGATTGTTTGAACCTAGAGTTGTTTTCAAAGACCGTACACTGCTTAACCATATCACAAAAAAATTCCCTGCAGGATTTCGTGATTTTAAACTTGAAGATAAGGTCATGAAATTTTGGGCTGATAGAAATCTTCCAAAATCTAATGTTTCTCTAGATACAAACACCATAAAATTATCTGCTGAATCTCTTTCTAAAATCAAACTTGATCCTGCTTTTATTACAAAAATGGATGTTCTAGAAGAAAAAAGTTCAAAAATTCATAAAAAGAAACTTTATTGAATAGTTTTAAAATAATTATTTTTTTTTATTGCTTAAACTCTGTTAATCCACATTTACCACATGTGGTTCTATCTTTGTGTTCTGCCATGAAAGTTCCTTTTCCACATCTAGAGCATACTTTTTTTGTTCTTGATGTTTTGTCTCCATCTACTTTGTAATAAGATGCAATACTTGGACTGGATCCTTTCTTACCTTTTTTCTCTACAGGCATTATTCAGTTTTCTCCTCTGCTTTGGTTTCTTCAACTGGTGCGTCTGCTTTAGCTTCAGTTACTGCTTCTTCTGCTGGAGCCTCTTCTGCAGGTGCTGCTGCTGCTTCAGCTTCTGCAATTTTAGCTTTAGTTTTATCTAGTCTTGAAAATATTGTTGGATTGATGTGTTTTTTTGCTAATCCTTCATCGTCATAAACATAGAATGTACCTGTAATGAGAGATTTACCAACATGAGTTCTTAATCTCATTGGAACTACAACTTTACCGTCAAGTTTGAATTCTTTTGTAATCATATCTACAGCTTCAAGGCTTTTGAGTTTACCACCTAAACCTGCAAAATTACATGTTAACTCTCTTCTTGATAGAAAGCCATTGTTTACATCTGTAATTGTCTCAATTATGGACATGTATCAAAAATCTCTGGATATTTCATATAAACCTTGATTGAAATTACAGAAGAAATTTAAGAAATTCCGTCCAAATTATCTCATGGAACGATATTTACTGCATTTTAAAAATAAGAAATATTTGCCTCAGAACTGCAGAGAACTTGCATACAAAGCACGAGATCTTGCATCTGATATGAAAGGTGTATCTATACGACTTGCTAGAGTTGCCACAAAATTCATTGAATTTGATGTTGCTGCAGAAAAAGAAGATCTAGATGTACTTGTTGAAAAATTGACTCCTATTGGAGAAATTGATAATGTAAGACATGTTGTTGAGGAGCATTTAGATAAAGAGAAAGGTATTGCTGATGGAATATTTTACTTTAACAATGAAAGATTTTGGGAATGTCATGAGGCTTTTGAAGGAGTCTGGAATCAATGCTATGGAAGGGAAAAAGAGCTCGTTCAGGGAATTATTCTTGTAGCTGTCGCATTTGCTCATGAACAAGAAAATGAAGAGAGTATTGGAATTGGAATGTTACAAAGAGCATTGGACAAATTAGGTACATCTCCATCTGTCTATGATTCAATAGATGTTGACAGAATTAGAAAAAATGCTGTTGATATGCAACATGCAAACAAACTAACTAGATTTGAGATTTAATCAAATCTAGAGATTTTTCAATTACTTCTGCACCTTGAAGTAATCCTATACTTCCTTTCTTTGCTTGCTTTTCAGTCATTCTTGTGGTGCCGTCTTTTTTAATAAAATCCCCTGAAACTACAACTGGAACAGGATCATCACTATGTCCTTTATTGATACATGGAGTAGAGTGATCTGCAGAAATTATGATTGCAACTTTACTTGAATCTATGTTCTCAACAAGCGTTTTGAAGAATCTTTGATCAATCTCTTCAATGTTTTTCATTTTACCTATTGCGTCTCCATCATGACCGAATTCATCTGGTCCTTTAAGGTGAACATAAATTGCATTTTGAGTCTTCATTGCCTTTGCAGCAACTTTTGCTTTTTCTTCATAATCTGTTAATCCGCCGGCTTCAAATGCTTTCATTTTTAGAACTTCTGAAATTCCAATCTCTACTGGCATATCTACTATACATGAAAAGTTCATTCCATATTTTTCATTAATTGGAATTACATCTGGGTATTTGTTACCTGCATCTCTGAGTAGAATACAACTTAATTCCTTTTTATTTTCATCTTGTCTTTTTTTGTTAATCTGACTTTCCTTCATGATGCTAATTGATTTTTCTGAAAATTCATTTACAAGATTGGCTGTAAATTTTGAATCGTCAGTATCTTCTAAGGGTAAACATTTTTCAATTTTTAAAAAGTCTCCGACTGCTTTTGCAACTCCCATGCCTCCTATGTTACTATATGCTGGGTCTGTATTGGTGATTCTGGAAGATAATTTTTGAGATTCTTTTCTAATTCTTACTGTTACTCTGTGACCTATTGTTGGAGATACTACTACTGATATGTCTGAAGAAGATAATTTGATCTTCTCTTCAATTTCTTTTGCAACTCCGTCGGCATCTGCTTTTTCAATATGTCTGCCTGCTCTTCTATCTATGATTATTCCCTCGTCATTTAATGTAGAATAATTTCCTCTTAGAGCCAAGTCTCCATCTTTAAAATCAATTCCAATTCCTATTGCTTCAATTACTCCTCTACCAACATAATCTGCATGTTTGAATTTGTATCCTAACATGTTGAAAACTGCAATATCTGATTCTGGAGCAATTCCTTTTCCTACTGAAATTACTTCCCCTATTGCTCCATTACTGGCAATTTTATCTAGTGTTGGGGTATTTGCAGCTTCTAACGGTGTTTTTCCATCTAAATCTGGATGTGGAAGATCTCCAACTCCATCCAAAAGAACGTAAATCATGTGAATATCAGAATTAGCCAAAATATTCCCTGTATATTCAAAATCTGATGCTCTGTTTTAAATCTTGCAACAAAATTTGCGATCAAAATAAAACATAATGTACATGATTTTTAATTTACATTACAAGTATTTTTGATGAAAGTAGGATTTTCTTATTTTTTAAAATACTTTTTCAATTAAATTTTTAAAATTGATTTTTGATAGATCTTAGTAAACGTTTTAACATACATTTTACTTCCAGTAACCATTATGGGGGATATGCGCAAAGATTATGTTTCTGAGCGTTTTATGATTGTCTCCAAAAAAGACGATAAAGTTGTTGATCCAAAAAAATCTCCGTTTGCACCAGGCAATGAATCTATGACAAACCCTTCTGTTTTATCCCTTGTCGCTAAAGATGGAATGTTGCAACGTCTTCAAGACAATGAAGATGAAACATTCGTTAAAGGTTGGGCAATTCGTGTTTTTGAAAGTAAAAATCCTATTGTTTCAATTGATTCAGAAAATTCTTACAGTGACAAACCATTCTACAGCGAACCTGCATATGGATATCATTACATTGTTGTTGCTTCTCCAAATGAAAAAGATACTTTTGCTACTATAGATATTGATCAATGGTCAAATGTTCTTGTAGTTGTTCAAGATAGATTGCGATGGCTTTATACTCAAAAAGGTGTGACCTATGTTTCAATTTATGGAGATCATGGTGACTTGGCAGGAAATACAAATCCTCATCCTCATCTCAATCTTCTAACATTCTCTACAATCCCACCTGTTATTGAAACAGAAGCTGAAGCATCTCATAAAATTCTGAATGAAAAAGGAGTTTGTCCAATGTGTCAGACTATAAATGAAGAAATCAGCGGTCCTAGACAAGTTCTTCAGACTGAAGGATTTATCGCATTTTGCCCTTGGGCTCCTTCATATCCTTACGAATTTTGGATTTCTCCAAAAAAACACACAACTAGTTTTTCAAAAATCACTCAAAAAGAAATCAATGATTTGTCATTAATTTTAAGAGCAACATTGGGTGGACTGTCAAAAACTGTCAAAAACGTTTCATACAATTTAGTTTTCCATCTATCTCCTGAAAAGAAAAACAGTAGACAAATTCACTGGCATATCGAAATTTACCCTATTACTAAATCTTGGTCTGGATTAGAGCGTGGTTATGGGATTTTCTTAAATGACGTCTCTCCTGAACAAGCTGCAGAAAAACTTGGGGCAGCTTGTAGGAAAGAATTAGCCAACTTAGTTGGCATAGTCTGATTTTCTGAATGGTTTATTTATCAACTGCATTGTGTTAGAATTATGGCAATAGAAAAATGGCTTGCAGTTACCAGTATTGGTTTGTTTGCAATGTTTGCAGGTGAAATGATTTCGATTTACAGTTATGCTGCTGATCCTCCTGAAAATGCTATGATTAATGATAATTGGTTTGATTCTAAAATATTCCAATTCATTTCTATTGGTGTTGCCCCTGCTGGGATACTAGCTGCGGTTCCTTATATCATGACAAAACGTTATGGTTCAAAGCCTATTGGTGGATTGATAGTAGGAGGTGGAGTAATCCTGTTCGTTGGAATGCTTGTTTGTTATTCCTTAATTGATAAAATTGATGATGTCTACCTTAATGATGTTGTGAAATTTACACCGTTGTTGTTTATGGCATTATCTGTTCCTGTAATTGCTGTTGGTGTTTATCTGTCAAAAGAAAAAAAAAGACGTCCAAAAAAAGAATTTTTCTAAATATTATCTAATCTTAATTCACTAGCTACTTGTTTGAAACCAAGTTTTTCATAAAATGGTTTTACGTCATCTGTACAATCTAAAATTGTCTTATAACAGCCACGATTTTTTGAAATCTCGATAAGAAATTTCATAATTTTTTCGCCTATTTTTTGATCTTGATAATTTTTATCGACTACTACATCTTCAATATGTCCAACTAGTCCTCCATTATGGATAAATTTTGATTCTATGAGAAGTGTTGTAGATCCTACGATTTTTCCATCTATTTCTGCTACTGCTATAATGTGATCTGGATTAGAATTAATTTTTTCAAAAATTACTTTTGCTTTATCTTTATCAATACTGCTTGCTTCTTTTAGTGAGTCCAGGGATTTCAAAAATCCATTCCAGAGATCTGCTTCTTTTAATTCTCTAATTATTGGTTCACTCATTTTATTGTCTAGCCCTTCCCAATTTTTGAATATATTCCTCATTTGCTTTTTTGTATGATTCTTTGTTGCCGATATCTACAAATCCTTTTTTTGTAATGAAACTACTGACTAGTTTTTTCTTACTCATTGCTCTTTTGATCACATCATCCATTCCATACGGTTTATTTTTTGGAATTAAACTAAACACATTTGGTTCCATCACGTAACAACCCATGTTTACATTTGCCTTTATCTCTGGTTTTTCATTCCACTGTAACACTTTACCTGTTTTTGAAGTATGGATTACTCCATATTCTAAATTAGTTTTATATTCATCTAAACCCATTGTGACAAATGCTTTCTTTGCTTTGTGTTGTTTTATCATGTTTCTAAGACTAAAATCAAATATTGAATCTCCATACATGCAAACAAAAGTATTGTCAATGAATTTTTCTGCAGTTTTTAACTGACCTGCAGTGGCTAGTGGTTTATTTGAAATTGCATATTCTATACTGACTCCAAATTTTTTACCATCTTCAAAATAGTCTTCAATTACATTTCTAAGGTGACTCACACACAAAACAATTGATTTAACGCCATTTTTTTTATTCCAATCTATGAGATGTTCTAAAATTGGTTTTTTGCCTAATAGTAACATGGGTTTTGGAGTTTTTTTAGTCAATGGAAGTAATCTGGTTCCTAACCCTCCTGCTAAAATCACTGACTTCACAAATGATATTTGAGATATGACTATTTATGTTCGAGGATGAATTTGGACTAGAATTTTATCCTGTAATTTTTGATATTTTTTTTAAAATATTTTTTGGATTATCTCCGAAAATTATGATCATGGGCTCTTTTCCAAAATCTCCTTTATGATAAATTACATCTGGAGGTTCTTTTAGATTTTTAATTGCATTTTTAATTCCCCATTCTATAGTGGAACCTTGGTTCTTTACATTACTTGGCTCTTGAACTCTGTCATAGCTTGAAACCTTTAGTTTTGATTTTTTAATTTTTGATATAGTTGCATTTTGAAATTTTAAATTTATTGCAGAATGAATCTCTGGGAACTTCTTGTTCATTGTTAATAATGCAGTCGCAACATGTTTTGATCCTCCATATGACAGATTGCCTGCAACTATGACTTTATTTCCTGCCTTGACAATTCTTCCTGAAATTCCCAAAATGTCTTTTGTTGATTTTGGTTTTTGTTTTGAATACACAAAATTTGTTTGGCATTCAGGAATGTTCTTGTAGATATTTTTTATCTCTACAAATTCATTAATTGCCTGTGATAATTCTAAATTAATTTCATCTCTTTTTTGAATATCTGTTATTTTGATTCCTTTGCCTACTTTTTTTGCATTTTTTATTGAATTGTATGTGAATTCTTTTGCAAATTTTACTGATTCGCGTATTGTTTTATTATTTGATATTGCAAATACTATAGCTGCTGAATAATTACATCCACTTCCATGATTACTATTTACAATTTTATTTCCAGATATGGTGTACTTTGTATTATTTTCTAGGACAAAATCTGATATTTTACCCTTTTTCTCTTCTATTCCTGTGATTACCACATTTTTCGCTCCCATCTTTTGTATGATTTTAGCACTTTTTTCTAAATCTCTTTTAGAGTTAATTTTGGTTTTTGATAATATTTCTGCTTCAAATTTATTTGGAGTAATCACTGTTGCCAGAGGAATGATATATTTTTGAAAATCTACTATGGCATCTCTTTCAATTAACATCCCACCTGTCGTTGATTTTAAAACAGGGTCGACAACTATCGGTATTTTTAATTTTTTTAATTGATGATGTAATGTCTTGATAATTTGAGAGTTGAAAACCATTCCAATTTTAATTCCGTCAATTTTAAAATCTGAAATTATTGATTCTAATTGGTTTTTTAGAATTTTTTGTGATACTGGTTCTATCATTCCAAAACTTGAAGTATTTTGACCTGTTATTGCAGTAATCACCGTTAATCCATATGTATTAAATTCTGCAAAAGCTTTAACATCACTTTGAATTCCTGCCCCTGATGAAGGATCTGATCCTCCAATAGAAAGTAAATTCATTATGATTTCTTGATTTTTAGCACTAATCTGCTTTTCTTTTTTTAAAATCTGATTGTTTTCTTTACTATCTATTTTATACTTGATTCACATTTTTACTTTGATGGCTAAAATTCCTATGGTGGATGACACTCCTCCTGAAACATTGCAGTGTACTACTTGCTTGCTACCTATGCAATATCAAACCATTAAAGATGATAAATTCTTGTGGCAATGTTTCAAATGTGGAAAACAGTATCTGATTTCTAAACATATTGGCGATTCTATGGAGGAGAGTTGGAGCCCTCCTCGTTAATTGGTATGTCTGAAATAGATTCTATTAAATCCGAAAATCTAAAACTTCGAAATTATATTTCACTAGTTTCTGCTGAAATTGAACTCTCTCAAAGGGTATTTGAAATAAAACAAAATTTTGCAGATTCTCCTGATTCTCAACGACTTGTTGTGCCTATTTTGGATAGGATTTCAAAAATAAAATCTGAAAAAGAAGTTTTGGCAAATGAATTAAAATTAAATTAATTGTATTCTTAAGATGTTTGGGTAACGCAATCAAAAGAACAAAACTCTTCTTTCATACTGTAAAATTCTCTACCGCAATGTCTGCATTCTCTGATCGTTCTCATGAATCATGTTAATGTTTTATCTCATATATGATCGATCATTTTTCTTAATATAGTGCCAAAAAATTTTCTTGCGATCTAAGTTTTTTGTGATTTTCACGATTGTTTAAATCAGGTAAAAACATAGAATACGTTATGGCTACTCAAATGACCTCTGCCCGACGCGGTGTTGCTACTGATGAAATGAAACAAGTGGCAAAAGATGAAGATGTTTCACTTGATTGGCTAATTCCTAAAATTGCAAAGGGTTCTATAATTATTCCAAGTAATAATGTTAGACCTCAAAATATACACAACGTTGGTATTGGAAAAGGACTTAAAACTAAAGTCAATGTCAACATTGGAACTTCTACACTGAATGTGAATCTTGATGAGGAAGTTGAAAAAGCTAAAGTTGCAATAAAATATCACGCCGATACTATAATGGATCTTAGTGATGGTGGGGATGTTAAAAAAATACGACGAACCCTAATGGATGCTGCACCTATTACTTTTGGAACTGTACCTATCTATGAGGCATACAACTATGGGGTAGAAGTTCACAAAAATCCTTTGAATCTAACAGAAGATGATTATCTTAATGCATTTGAGAATAATGCAAAAGATGGTGTTGATTATACTACTGTTCATTGTGGAATAACAAAAGATATTGCAAAACGAATTCTTAAAGTTCAGAGATATGGCGGTGTTGTAAGTAAGGGTGGAACTATTACTGCTGCTTGGATGTTAAAACACGATAAAGAAAATCCATACATTACTCATTATGATTACATGATGGAAATTGCCAAAAAATATGATGTTACATTTAGCCTCGGTGATGCATTAAGACCAGGCTCAATTTTAGATTCTCATGATGAATTACAAGTTCAAGAAATGATTAACATTTCTAGATTGACCAAACGTGCACATGAACATGATATTCAAGTGATGGTTGAGGGACCTGGACATGTTCCATTAAATGAAGTTGCTGCAAATGTAAGATTGGCAAAATCGTTAATTGGAGATGTTCCGTATTATGTTCTTGGTCCATTGGTAACTGATATTGCATCCGGCCATGATCATATTGCAAGTGCAATTGGTGCTGCAGTTTCTGCAAGTGAAGGGGTGGATCTTTTATGTTATCTAACTCCGTCTGAACATTTAGCATTGCCAAATGCTGAAGAAGTAAAGGCTGGTTTAATTGCATATAGAATTGCAGCTCATGCTGGTGATCTTGTAAAGATTCGTGATAAGGTAATCAAATGGGATATGGAGATGACAGAAGCTAGACGTACATTAGATTGGGAAAAACAACTTGCATTATCTATTGATCCTGAAGAAGCTGCAAAAATTCATAGTAGAACTGGACAGCATCCTGGGAACAATGTACCATGTACTATGTGTGGTGGTGCTTGTGTATACATGATGTTGCCCCAACAGAAAAAATATGATAAAGAAAATGAAAACTTACAACAAGTTGAATAAGACTTTTTCAAGACTAGGTACCGTTTCATAATTTTCTAATTCGTCTACCTTTATCCACTTGAAATCTGAATTTTCCCAGTTTAGTTTGACTGTGGGGTTTTTTGATTCAAACAAAAATGGAAATATTTCCCATTCGTGATTTTTGTATTGAGGTGAACTAATCCTCATTTCCTCTGTTGTTTTGATTAATGTGATTTTATCTTCTGTAATTCCAACTTCTTCAAAAATTTCAATTTTTGCTCGTTTGAGAGGCTCTTCATCATTTTCAATAATCCCACTTATTCCTGCCCATAATCCTTTCATGGATTTTACTTTATCACTTCGTTTTAGAATTAGTAGTTTATCATTATCTCTAATGAATGATGTGACAATCTTTGTTGAGCGCATGTCTGCTATTTTTCAACAGCTTTTACCATTTTTGTCATTCTTTTGTAAGATTCTGTGACATCTGTATGTTTGGCAAGCCTTTCTTGACATTCTTTTATGTATTCTATCACTTCTTCTGTTTTTGATTCTTGTACAGATGTTAAAAGCCTGCCAATATCTTTCCAAAGTTCTTCTGCAACTCTACGAATCTCTGGATTAGCAATAATAGTTTCAATTAATTCTGGAGATTCTGTCATAATGCTTTCTGCTAATGTCTTTTGAACTCTGAAAGTTGTTCCTGACATTTTTTCTGTAAGATTCATTTTTTCATCTTTTGAAATTATGTTTGCAAAAACCAGGTTCATTAAATGGGTTAATCCTAAAATTACTGCAATCTTTTTGTCATGTTCTGCTGCATCTATTGTGACAAAGTTTGCTCCATCGAATAATGATTTTGTAACTGTTAACTCTTTTTTAGCATCTCTGATTGGAACTGAAATAATATTTTGACCTTTAATTGTTTTAGTTCCTGGACCAAACATTGGATGTATGCAAATTGGGTTAATTTTTGCTGGCATTTTTGATAATGATGAAACTACTTTGGATTTCTCTGATGAAATCTCAATTAGATAGGTTCCTCGTTTCATTTCTTTTGCAATCAATCTAATTATTTCTGGGGTTCTTCTTGTGGGTGTACACAAGACAACATAATCTGCCTTTAAAATTCCACCAACCAATGATTCTGATAAAATAATGCCTTTCCCTGAAACTTTGTTTTCTGAGTCATATCCTGTTACTTGAAAACCTTGATCTGAAAAATATTTTGCAAACCATTGGCCCATTTGACCCCCTGCTCCGATTACAGTGATTTGCTTCATTGATTCTCACTCATGATCTTGCTTAGTATATTCATTCCCTCAATTAGTATGTCTTCATTTTGACATGCAGAAAGTCTGATAAAATCCTTGTAATCTCCAAATCCTTCTCCTGGGGCTACTGCTAACCCTTTTTCTAGTGTACTATTGGCAAATTGAACTCCATCAAATCCTTCTTGATTAATTCTGGCAAAAAGGTACATTGCTCCATCTGGAATGATGAAATCTAATCCCATTTCACTTGCTTTCTGTGCCAACACATCTAGTCTATTTTGCACTGTATTAGTATTATCGGATGTGTCTGCTTCAAGAGCTTTCATGGCTATGTATTGTATTGGCTCAGAGACATTTGTTAAACATAATGCCTCTAGTTTTGCCATTTTATCGACAATTTTTGAATCTGCTATTGCATATCCAATTCTAAATCCTGTCATGGCATGAGATTTTGAAAATGATTGAGTGACAATGCTTTTCTCATAATTGTAACTTAGGATACTCTTCCAACTTGTTTTTGCATACTGTGAATAAATTTCATCGCTTAACACGTAGAGATTATTTTTCTTTACAAGTTCAATTATATCATCTTGCAATTTCTCACTCAAGATTTTCCCAGTTGGGTTATTTGGATAATTAAGTACAATCATTTTTGTATTTGAATTAATTGTGTTTTTGATTTGTTCTAATGATGGTTCCCACTTATCTTCAAAAGTTGTATTGATAGTTCTAACTTTAATTCCAGAATTTAATGCACAATCTTTGTAGGCTGGCCAAGCAGGCTCAATTACAATCATCTCATCTCCTGGATTGAGCAGTGTTGTTATTGCTGTAAAAATTGAAAATCTAGCTCCTGGACTAACGATGATGTTTTCTTCTTTAACTTCGACATTGAATTTTTTAGATACATATTTTGCAAGTGCTTCTCTAAACACTGGCATTCCTTTTGCTTGACCGTATTTTAGAAAACCTTTCTCAAACACTTCTTCTAGTGCATCTTTTACAATCTTTGGAGGTAAAAAGTCTGGTTCTCCAACTTCCATGTGAATAATTTTTTTCCCTTGTGCTTCAAGTGATTTTGCTTTTAAGAAAATTGATAGATGTGTTTGTTTGTTAGTTGATTGAACTTTTACTGATTCGTTTAAAAGAAAATTTAAAAATTTTGTAGCAATTGTTTCATCAAGTCCTATACTGTTACATAACGCAATCACTTTATTTCTAAGATTGTCTTCTCTTGCTTCATCTGTAACTCCTTTACCGATATTTTTTTTGACTTCTCCTATCTCTTTTGCAATATCTGTTCTGGTTTTGAGCAACTCTATCATTTTTAGAGTGATATCGTCCATCTTATTGCGAAGATCATTGATGTCTGACATTTTCTTATAATACTGGTTTAATTGCTCCTGAAAGGAGTGCATGATCTGCTATAGTTAATGCTACAAGCGAATCCACTACTGGTGGTGCTCTTGGTACCACACATGGGTCGTGTCGTCCTTTGACTTGGAGTATTGTTTCTTTTTTTGTTTTAATGTCTACAGTTTTTTGTTTTTGAGCAATTGATGATGCTGGCTTGAAGGCAATTCTCATAGTAATTGGCATTCCATTAGAAATCCCCCCTAGGATTCCGCCAGATCTATTTGTTTCTGTGACTATTTTGCCTTTTTTTACTGTGTAAAGATCATTGTTTTCTGAACCATAAAGTTCTGAACCTCTAAATCCTGAACCAAATTCAATTCCTTTTACAGATGGAATTGAAAAAATAGCTTTGCTCAAATCTGATTCTAATGAACTAAAAATAGGTTCTCCTAATCCTACTGGAACTTTTGTTGTAACTGATTCAATTATTCCTCCAAGCGAGTCTCCTTTTTTCCTAGCGTCTAGAATATTTTGTCTCATTATTTTTGCCGTTTTGTTTTCAGGACAGCGGACTTCATTTTTATAAATCGAATTTATCATCTTTTCATTAAATTCTCTTTCCATCTTTATTTTTCCAATCTGTGATGTAAATGAATTTGTTTCAATACCTAGTGTTACTTTGAGCAATTTCCTTGCGATAGCCCCACCCATTACATGTGTTGCAGTTAATCTTCCAGAAAATCTTCCTCCGCCTCTATGATCATTGTAATGATTGTATTTCATCATGGCTGGATAATCTGAATGTCCTGGTCTTAGTTTTGTTTTCAAATTTTCATAATCATTTGATTTTTGATCACTGTTCCAAATTACCATTGTAATTGGTGCGCCTGTGGTGTGTCCTCTGAATACTCCTGAAATAATTTCGACAATGTCGCCTTCCTTTCTTTGAGTGGAAATTAGATTTTGACCAGGCTTTCTAAGATCTAACATTTTTTGAATATCTTTCTCGTCTATTTCTAGTCCTGCTGGACATCCATCTAAAACGGCACCAATTGATTTTCCGTGACTTTCACCAAAACTTGTTAAAACAAGACGCTGACCAATAGAACTTCCCGGCAACATACTATCAAAGTAAATCGATGTTTATAATTCCTCATTCTGAATTTTATTGGAACCTTTGCTGAATAATTGATAATTTTTTGAATAGACTTTACTCTTGTTTAAAAATTATACAATTACTAAACATTATGTGAAATAATTATAATATATTCTTAAATATCATTATAACGTATAATATATATGCAAAATCGTGTAAATTATAACGAATAATTTGCGCGGCCCTGCGAAAATACACATGTTATCTACGCAAAAGCGTTGCGAGTGAGGAGAATGCTTTTCACTCTATACAGGGTCGCGCCTTTTATCTCTCTAGGTGATTTTTTGAAAAATAATTTTATTCGATTTGTATTTTTGCACCCATTCGATTCATTTCTTCTATGAAATTTGGATATGACACTTTAACTGATTCAGGATCTGTTACTGTACAATTGCCCACATACATTCCGGCAATACAAAATGCCATGAATAATCTGTGGTCTTCTTCAGAAATTAAATCTGCACCTGAGATTTTTTCAGATGGTTCTAAAATCATACCATCTTCCTTTTCTTGAATTTTAATTCCAAGTTTTACAAGTTCTCTTGATACAATTGCAATTCTGTCTGTTTCTTTTAGTCTTGCATGTTTAACATTGAATATTTCAATTGGATCTGATGAATTTAATGCTAAAATTGCAAGAGGCGGAAGAAGATCTGGTGAATTACTCAAATCAAATTTACCACCCTTTAATTTTTCAGGTGATTTAATTTTTATTTGTTCATCATCCATGCTGATAGCTACTCCCAATTGTTCTAAAATGTCGATGAATACTTCATCACCTTGAGGTAAGTTTCCGATATTTCCTTTAATTGTAATATCATCACCGTTTAGAACAGTAGCTGAAAGAAGAAGTGCTAAGCTTGAAAAATCAATTGGAACTGTAAATGTACATTCTTTATAGATTTGTGGTGATATGTTGTATCTTTTGTATGGGATGAGTGTTTGAACTACAACTCCAAATTTTCTCATTGTGGCAATAGTTGCATCTAGATATGGTTTTGAAACTAAATTCCCTTCAATGATGAGATTGATTCCATTCTCTGTCAATGGTGCACAAATTAACAATGCTGAAACAAATTGACTGGAGAAATTTCCTGGAATTTTTACTTCACCACCTACAATCTTTCCTTTAATTTTGATTGGTGGTTTTCCATCTGTTGAATTACATTTTGCCCCTATGCTTGATAATGCATCTAAGAGTGGTTGCATAGGTCTTTTTTGCAAACTGGAATCTCCTGTTAGAGTTATTTCTTCAGAAAATAAACTGGCAATGCCTGAGGCAATTCTCATAGTGGTTCCTGAGTTTTCTGTATTGATTTCGGGTACTTTTGTGCCTATTTTTATCGGATTTTTGACAATTATTGATGAATCTTTGACTTCAATTTCTGCGCCAAATTTCTTACACGTATCAATTGTTGCTATTGTGTCTGCTGAAAGTAACACATTCTCAACGGTACTATTTTTTCCTGCAAGTGATGCGAGAAAAATTGCTCTATGGGTATAGCTTTTATTTGGAGGACAAACTATTTGACCTGAAATTTTTGATTTTTCAACTTTACACTTCATGAACTTCTGCCTTTTTGTTATTAATTTTTGAAACGATTATTCCTCCTTCTAATGTTGAAAATACTTTTTTGATTGCTGATTCATTTTCTTTCTTTGTAATTGCAGCTATTGATGGTCCATTTCCTGAAACCGATGCTCCTAGTGCTCCTTTTTCAATTAAATCTGTAATTATCTTAGAATCTGAATTTAAAATTGATGCCGTTGCTAATCCATTGATGATCATTGCATCCCAATAGTTTGCTTTTCTAGCTAATTCCCATGAGTTTTCAAAAACTGATGATAGGATTTTCAGTTTTTTTAAATTTCCTCTTTTTCTATTTTTTGGAATAAATATTACTGCAATTAAATTTGATGGGCCTTTTTCATATTGAATTCTTTTTTTCTTTGCATTATCTGTAACATTAAATCCTCCATAGTAACAAGAACATGCATCATCATATGCTCCAGTAATGCTGACTTTGGATTCAATTGATGCATCTACTCCTGCAAGTAAAATTTGTTGATCAGTAAGTTTTGGCTTGAATATTTTTGCACATGCCATGGCAATTGCTGAAGATATTGCACTGGAACTTTTTAGTCCATAACCTGTTGGTATTTCTGAATCTAGTGTTACTGAAATTTTATTTTGTTCTAAATCTTTTTTTGAAACTATTTTTTCAATTGTCTTGTTGATTAGTCGTGAACTGAGGCTCTTATTTTCGGATTGAATTGTTATTCCTTTACCTGGGCTTGTTTCTATTGTGGCCTCTACCTTCAATTCTATTCCCAGTGTGGCTCCTTTTTGGTTTGCAATTGCATTTACCAATGAGACTGCTCCATGGACTGTAGCCTTTGCTTTTGCCATCAAAATCCTCCTAACAATGCTTTTTTCATGGCATTATAAGGTGCTTCTATGCCGTGCCAAATCTCAAAAGCCCTCACTGCTTGACCTAATAGCATTTCATATCCATAAATCACAATAGCTTTTTCTTCTTTTGCTTTTTTGATAAAATCGGTATTCATTGGCATGTATACAATATCATAAACAATTGTTTTCTCACTTATTCCTTTTAAGGAAATCACACTTGGCTCATTTCTGAGACCTACTGATGTTGCATTTACAATGATGTCGTAATTTTTCGCTGAATCTTTAACGTCTTCAATTTTTACAGCGTTTGCATTGAGACCTATTTTCTTTGCAAATTCCGAAAGATTGCTTGCTTTTTCTAATGTTCTATTTGCAATGGTGATGCTGTTTGCTTTCTCTTTTGCAAATCCTGCAACAATTGCTCTTGCAGCACCTCCTGCCCCAATAAGAAGAATTTTGGTGTTTAAAATTTTTAATTCTTTTTTCTTAAATGGTTCTAAAAATCCATCCATGTCTGTATTGTATCCTTTTAGAACTCCATCTATGTTTGATACTGTATTTACTGCCCCGATCAAACTACATGATTCATCAATTTTATCTAGATACTTCATCATCTCTATTTTGTGAGGTATGGTAATGTTAAATCCGTCAATTTTAATTTTCTTTAATCCTTCAATTCCTTCTTCTAGTTCTCCTTTGGGAATTCTATATGCAATATATGATGAATCTAAATCTAATTCTCTAAATGCTGCACTGTGAATATTTGGAGATAATGAATGATCTATTGGATCTCCAATTACTGCAAATGATTTGCTCATCTTATTTTCTTGAGTATTATGATTGATTTAAACTCTCAACTATGAAATTGCTATTTTTTTAAATTTGTAATTTTTTTAACTTCATCTACACTAAACTGTCCTGGGGCAATTGCTTTTCCTAGTGATACGTATGTGTAAGGGCTGCCCAAATATAGGCACAAAATCCTTGAAATTCTGCCATAATCGCCCATTGCAAATGAAATCAAGTTATTTTTTCCTTTTTTATTATACAACTCTAACATTCTAGTTGAATCATCTGTTGATTTTGCAGTACTGACAATTTTTACATTTGTTGAAAATTTACTCATTTGATTAATTTTCTTTTTTAGTTCTGATGAATTTGGTGTTTTTTTGAAATCATGCCATGAAACAAGTAATTTTGTCTTTGTTGATTTTAGATATTTTGTCAAATCAGAACTTTTCTTCAATGTATTAAATTCCACATCTAGTAAAAATGGATTATATTCTGCAATTAGTTTTATGATTGCAACTCTTTCTTTTTCATTTCCTGAAAACTTACCTCCTTCTGTTTTTGGTCTTAATGTACAAACTATTCTGTTAAGATCTTTTTTTATCATCTCTAATGTTTCTGGGATTTGTTCTTTTTTCAAAAAATCAAATCTTACTTCTACAAAATCTGATTTTGAAAGTGCGATTTTTAATATTTTTTTGGTTTTACTTGGTGTTTTCTCTGCAATTGATACGCAAGTTTTGTATTTCATTTTTCTAAAATATATTCGTCTGAAACTTCCATTCCAAAATGTCTACCTGTTGCTGGCTTTGAGTGAACCATTACGGTATCTCCTTTCTTTAGATGAGTGACTGAAACTAGTTGTCCGTTTGATTTTACAAAGCGAATTGTTTCTGCATCCTGTGCTATGATTCCACCTGTTTCTCCCCCTACAGTAGCTTTGATCATTAACATTGGTCTTCTCTCAATCTTTGATCTTCCAACTGTAGCCCTTCTTGCTTTTCCTTTAGAATTAAGAATTAGTACTTCTGAGCCTGTCTCTACTTCTGATAGATAGTTTGTTGTTCCATCTGGGGATAATGTGTAACAATGAACTGCACCTGCATTTACTCTAAATGGTCTTGGTGATGTAAATGATGAACCTACAGATTCATTGTGCACTAGAAATAGAAAGTTTGATCTACTTCCAATTAGCATTCCTTCGCCTTTGTGAAGCATAGATGCTGTATCTACACATACTCGTTCACCATCTCCTACTTCTTTGATTTCTGTAATCTTGGCAGGTTTCATTTCGAAACTTTTTGTTCCCAAGTATATCATCACCTCTCTCACTTCGTTGATTGAAGATGTGCTGAAAATTACGCCATCTACACCTACTTCTAAAATTGAAAACATTTTTCTGACTTCTTCAGGAGTTCTTGCAATCGCAAAGATTTTGGTATGGATTTTGTGTAGTTTAGCAATGATATTTTCTAATGGAATTATTTTCCAATCTTTTACTTCAATTATGACAAAATCTAATCCTTTCTTGGCAATGTTGAGGACATTCTCAATATCTGAGTTTGATAATATCTGAAATTTTCTACCTACTTTTTTGCCCTTTGGTTTTGTTCCTTCTTTGTCTAATACTACATAATTTGCAGCACTTGAAGGAAATACTGTTTGAAGTTTTGTTTTTTTCTTGTCTAATTTTTTAGGATCAAGGTATACCATCTTTATTCCCTCATCTTCTAGTTGTGGCAAAAGTTTGGCCAATTGTGTCTGAGACACTTTGGGTGAAATTATTAATTCTCTTGTTTTACTCAATTTTTCTCATTGCTTCCTTTGCTGTTCCTTTTCTGAAAATAATTTCAGCTAGTGCTTCTACCATTTTTTCAGGAGATTTATGTGCAAAGATGTTTCTACCATATGTGACTCCTTTAGCTCCTGCAGTTATGGCGTCTTCAGTCATTTGAAGAATATCTAAATCTGTTTTTGCTTTAGGTCCACCTGCAATGACAATTGGAACTGGTGTGGTCTTTACAATTTTTGAAAATGAATCAATATCTCCTGTGTATAGTGTCTTAACAATATCAGCTCCACATTCTGCTCCAATTCTTGCAACATGTCCTACAATTTCTGGGTCATGAGGATTTTTGATATTTTCTCCTCTAGGATACATCATTGCTAAAAGTGGCATTCCCCATTTGTGACATTGGTCTGAAATCAATCCAAGTTGTTCCAACATCTCTGGTTCTTCTTTGCCTCCGATGTTGATGTGTAATGAAACTCCGTCTGCTCCCATTGCAGCTGCTTCTTTCACAGTTCCAGTGAGCATTTTGCGATTGGGTGATAATGACAATGATGTGCTGCTTGAAAAATGAACTAAAATTCCTATTTTGGTTGGCTTTGGCAATGCTTTGAGGATTCCTTTGTTGATGATTACACTGGTAAGTCCGTGTCCTTCACATTTGTAAATTGTATCTGCTGGATTTTCAAGTCCTTCAATAGGTCCATTTGAAATTCCATGATCCATTGGAATGCATAACATTCTTCCTTTTCTGAGAATTCGATTAAGTCTAATTTGATTTCCTGATACCATGATTTGATCTCATTTTCGTGCCCTACTTAAAAATAACGTGAATCTCTGAACTTATCTTTCCCAAAAATTGCGCACAAATCGCTTTTTTTGTTTAATTCTTTTTTTTGTCCATTATTTCTATCAAGGATTAAATAGAAATTCTAAAGGATTAAGATCACTTGAGTCAAACTACTGAACAGATACAGAAAAGCGATATCAAAGATATTTTGGAGAATTCTCTTAATGGAAAAAGACCTGGTCCTGAGGATTGTTTAAGATTATTAGAGTCTGATGATGTTCATTTAATGGGCCTCACTGCAGGTCATCTGACAAGAAAACAATTTGGCAAAAAAGCTTCTTTTGTAAATAACATTATTTTGAATTATACCAATGTCTGCATTACTGATTGCAAGTTTTGTGCATTTTATAGATCTCCTGGCGCTGATGATTCTTACACATTAACTCTTGATGAAATTGAAGCTAGAATAAAGGCATCTTATGACATGTTTAAGATTCGTCAAGTTTTGATTCAAGGTGGACATAATCCGAATTTAAAAATCGAATATTATGAAGATGCATTTAGAATGATTCGAGAGAAATTCCCAACAGTTGGTGTTCATGGATTATCTACATCTGAAATTGATATGATTGCTAGAGTTGAAAAGTCCTCTACAAAAGAAATTTTATCTCGATTAAAAGATGCAGGTCTGCAATCAATGCCGGGTGCAGGTGCTGAAATTTTAACTGACTCTGTTAAAGAAATTATTAGTCCAAAGAAAATCTCCAGTGATGCTTGGATTAGAATAATGGATGAATCCCATACTCTTGGCATTCCATCTTCTGCAACAATGATGTATGGTCATGTAGAAAACAATAATGACATTGTTGAGCACTTTTCTAAACTTGTAAAACTTCAAGAAAAAACTAAAGGATTCATGGCATTTATTCCGTGGAATTTTGAACCAAACAATACTTTGATGCAAGAGGAAGGAATTGTCGAATATGGTGCTGGTGGAATTCAACTTTTGAAAATGATTGCAATCTCTAGACTTGTCTTTGATGGATTAATTCCACATATTCAATCTTCATGGCTAACTAATGGGGTCGGTATGGCTCAACTAGCATTACAATATGGTGCTGATGACTTTGGTGGTACTCTGATTGGTGAAGAAGTTGTTACATGTACTGGAGCCCGTTCTACTGAACTTACTGATAAAATAATCACTGATGCTATTCATCAAATTGGATATCAGGTAGAAGAGCGAGATAATTTTTATAATCCTATTTCTGTATCATAGACCGTAACTGGACCATTTAGAATCTACTAAATTCTTTGTATCTTCATCAACTTTGACTTGTTGTTGAATTTCTCTCATGTATCCTTCTTCTCTTGTCTTTTGTGTTGCATCAATTCCCATTTTTGAACCCAAGTTAACCAGTGGTGATGCTGGATCTAAAGTGTCTGTTGGTGTGTTATTGATGATTGTTGTGTCTCTTGCTGCATCTGCTCTTGTGGTAATTGCCCAGATCACATCGTTGATGTCATGAACATTAATGTCCTCGTCTACCACGACAAACATTTTGGTTAGTGACAACTGTCCCATGCCCCACAATCCCATCATGACTTTTTTTGCTTGACCTGGATATCTTTTTTTGATTGAGATTATTGCAAATCCTTGGAACCATCCTGCTGCTGGCATGCTAAAGTCTATCACCTCTGGATGGAACATTTGAATTAATGGCAAAAATGAACGTTCAATTACTTTTCCAATATATGCATCTTCAAGAATTGGTTTTCCTACAACTGTTGTAACGTAAATTGGATTCTTTCTTCTCATAATTCCAGTTAGCGTAAATGTTGGGTATGGCTCCACTGGTGTATAGTATCCTGTATGATCCCCGAATGGTCCCTCATCTCTAATGTCTACAGGATCTACATATCCTTCTAAAACAATTTCAGCATTTGCTGGAACATCCAAATCTATTGTTTTACATTTCACAGTCTTGATTCCTTCCTTTCTTGTAATTCCTGCAAACAGGTACTTGTCCAATCCTTCAGGAACTGGTGCAATTGATGAAAATACTGTTGCAGGGTCTCCTCCAATAATTATTGCAGTTGGAATTTTTTCTCCTTTCTCTTTTGAAATATCACTATGATGGGCACCTCTCTTATGTTTCTGCCAATGCATTAATGCATGAGTTTTATCAACTATCTGCATTCTGTAAACTCCTAGATTTCTAACTCCTGTTTCAGGATGTTTGGTGGCAACTAGTCCTAGAGTGATGAATCGTCCTGCATCATCAGGCCATGATTTTAGAATTGGAATGTCATCAAATGATGCATCAGTTGATGTGATCTCAGTTACTGGTCCACTTGTTTCTGCTTTAGGAAATGATGCAGTCATCTTTGTGAGCTCTGGGAGTTTTTTAATTTTATTTAGTAATCCTGATGGAACATCCATCTTTGTCATATCTGCAATACGTTGACCTATTTCTGTAAAGTCTGTCATTTCCAATCCTATCTCTAATCTTTTCATGGAACCAAATGCATTTCCTAAAACTGGCATATCGTATCCTTTTACATTTTCAAAAAGTATTGCCGGACCATTGGAGTACATCTCTCTTCTCATAATTTCGGCAATTTCTAAATCTGAATCAACTTCTGTTTTGACTCTTTTTAGTTCACCATGTTTTTCTAATTCTATAATGAAATCTTTGATATCTTCTATTCCCACGTTGACTCTTTAGTCAGATCAAGTATAAGCTTAACTCGTTTCTACATTGGTGGAAGTTCGGTTTTTCTATCATGTCCACCAGAACCGAATTTACAGTAAAAACATAATTCTGACTCCATGTACTTTAATTGCTCAACTTGAATTGCTCCAAGTTTTAGCGCGATTTTTGTTAAGAGTTTGTATTTTAGTGGCATTGCAGGAATTACTTCATCCATGTACACTCTGTAGTGATCGGGACAAAACTTTAGGGTGACTTTAGATGGCTCTTTGCCTTTTTCATTAACCTGCTTTGTAAAATTGATCTGTTCTCGAATGTATTCGTGCTTTGGACATGGGCAGTCCTTGCCTCCTGGATGCTTGTAGGCTGGAGTATTTTTCCAATCAAAATCTGGGAATTCTTTTTCAAAGTCATCCATGCCATCAATTACCTAATTTAGCATATAAAACTTGATCAAAATTAGTTGGCGTAATCAACCCAAATGTACATAAACCCCGGATTGACCATCAAAAATATGGCAGCTGCTAAAAAGCAAACTAAAGCAGATCTTGAAACCAAGATTGCCGAATTAGAAGCAAAACTAAATCAACTTTCTACTCAGCTAGAATCAAAACCAGCTGAAGTAAAACCAGCAGAAACAAAACCTGCTGAAACTGCTAAACCAAAACCAACCTTACCAAAAGGTTCTGAGGT
>JACNFR010000065.1:23147-26102 GCA_014384555.1 Candidatus Nitrosopumilus sp.
TGATGTTAAGGTACAAGCACAACAAGCACCTCCAACACCAGAACCACCAAAGCCTGCAAAAGGTAAACTTCCAAAAGGCATGGAACAAGCATCCTCACAACAGTCTACATCTAGTGATGATGGAAAGTCTAGAGAAGAAAAACTAGCCGAATATGAAGCAGATTATTTGCAAAGAATAGAACAACAAAGAATAGATGAAGACAAAGCTTTTGATGGATTGCTTGAAGCAGAAGCAAAAGCTCGTTCTACTGCAAGTAGAGGTACTTTACCCAAAGGTTTTGAACCAAAACCCGAACCTGAAGCACCAAAAGCATCTAGAGGCACACTACCAAAAGGTTTCTAATTTTTCAACAACCTTTTCTTTACTTATTTTTATTTTAAATTTAGAAACTCTTCAAGAACTTCTTTAGAATGTCCTGCAGGTTTTACTTTGGGATATATTTTGAAAATCTTCCCTTTCTCATTTACAAGAAATGTACTTCTCATAACTCCCATGTATTCTCGACCCATGAATTTTTTCTTACCCCAAACTCCAAACAAATTTGAAATCTCCTTGTCCACATCTGCCAATAATGGATATTTGATTCCCATTTTATCGCAGAATTTTTTGTGAGATTCAACATCATCTGGACTCACACCTATGATCTCAATTCCTTCTTTTTGAAATTTTTTATAATCTTTAGAAAATTCATCAGCTTCTGTGGTGCATCCTGGAGTGAAATCTTTTGGATAAAAGTAGATGGCATGCTTTTTGCCCTTAAAGTCGCTAGATTTTACTTTGTTACCATTTGCATCATTGACTGCAAATTTTGGAACAGAATCGCCTTCAGAAACCATCTATTCTCAAATGAATAGACCCATAATTAATTACTTTTTGAGATCATCTGATCAGAAATCAATGTCGAATCTTTTATATGGATATACGCGAGGCTTTAGCTTAATGGTTAACCCACGAGCATATCTTGCAGAAGCAATTGCAACTTATGGCTTGGTATTCTTTGGTCCTTTGTCAGTGATACTAGCAGTTTCTGCATTTGGTGAAGAATTAACAACACAATCTGTATTGTTCATTTCTCTTGGACACGGTGGTGCCATTGCTTTGATGGTTTATGCATTCGGACATGTTTCTGGTGCTCACATTAATCCCGCAGTTACAATTCCTATGATCATTACAAAAAAGATTGGAATCGTTGACGGTGTTGGATATATCATCTCACAATTAATCGGTGCTGTAGCCGCAGCTGCAACACTTGCAGCAATCTTGCCCGAACTTGGAGCAAAAGTAAACTTTGCAACTCAAGGTGGTCCAAGTGATTTAATCAACAACAGTATTGGTTCTGGATTTGCAGTAGAGGCAATCTTGACATTCTTCTTAGTTACAGTAATCTTTATGGTAGCAGTTCACAAAAAAGCAACTCCTGGAATTCAAGGACTTGCAATTGGTGGAATGGTTTTCCTTATTCACCTAGTTGCTGTACCATTAACCGGTGCATCAGTAAACCCTGCAAGAACATTTGGTCCTGCATTAATTTCTGGATTCTGGGAATTCCATTGGTTATACTGGGCAGCCCCAATTTTAGGTGGAATCATTGCTGGTTTGATAATGAATTATGTCTACACTAAACCTGCAGAAAAAGAAGTATAACCCTAACATTTTTAAAAATTTGAACTTTAATTTTTCTATATGACTTCTGCTGAAGATATTTCCAGAATGTTTGATTCTGAATCCAAAAAACTTGAAAGTTTCTTTGATGCTGCAGATTCTAAAACTGATATGAATATTCATGAAATAGTGGAGACCTACTATCAAGTCATGAATGTCTCATCCATGATTACAATGCTCAAACAGCAGGCAGAATCTGAGCCTGAGGAATTGATGGAAAAAATTCAGGAAACTGAAAAACTGATTTCTCAAAGATTTGATACTGTGATTCATCCAAGAATAATGGAAAAATTGTCTTTTTCAATTCAAAAACTAACAAAGAATTTACAATCTGAAAATTCTGGTGAAAAATCAAAAGAACAGATAGAATTGGATGCAAAACTCTTTGATGAATTGCGCCAAACAATGAGCACCAAAGAATTTGTTGAGCAATATGAGAATGGACTTTCTCATGATTGAAGAACTTGGAAAAAATCTAGTTGAACTGAAAAAAGAATTTGTTAGAGTTTACGATGGTAAAAGTCAGATTCAAGAAGTCATTCCAAAATCAAAATCACAATTATTTCCAATTGATGAATCTCATTTAGAGTTGTTACATCAATTTGCAACAAAGAATCCAATTTACTATAATTCCTTTGAGAAACAAATTGGTTCTGTTGATTGTATTGTGTATGAAGGTGACATTAACAAATATTGGTTAAACAGCATTCAACACGGTTCAAGCAAAGCCCCTTTCTCTCCAACATGGATGATGTCTGGATATGTTGGTGCATTACTTGCAAAAGAATTGGGATACTCTGAAGTAATTGATATTGGATCAGGTGATGGCCGTATTGCGTTTTGTGCAAAAATTTTGGAAATAGAATCATACAGTATAGAAATTGATGACATGCTAGTTGAATTACAAAATATTCTTGCTGGCATACTTGATTTTCATCCCTATTGCTCTGATGCAGTTGCATTTGATTACTCTTCTTTGAATTTAACTCGACCAATATTTTTCATTGGGGGTCTTGCACAAATGGGTGGAATTTCCCTTGCATCTGGAGTGTTAAAATCAATTCAATCAATGTCTCATCTGGAGAAAAAAACTGGATGGGCGTTTGCTGGAACATTATCTCAAAAATACACACCTGATCCAAAAAACGAGGCTGGGTGGGGCACTTTGATTGACGACAATAATCTAAAATCTATTCAGAGTATATCATTGCCAACTGCATGGACATTTCATGAATCTGATGAAACCCCATACATTTTTGCAGAACCTAACTGATAGCAATCCAAATTAAGCG
>JACNFR010000030.1 GCA_014384555.1 Candidatus Nitrosopumilus sp.
GCTTTCTTTGCTGCTTTCTTTGCTGCTTTCTTTGCAGGTTTAGCATCTAGAACATTCTTTTTCTTTTTTAATTCATCAATATCAGCTTTAATTTTTTCTGCTTCTTCAATTAGAGAATCTTTTTTCTTTGCCATTAAATCACCTTAATTATTAATTTCATGTTTATCAAACAGTATTTAATTCCTATTTAACAGTGAAAGTTCCTTTTGCAGAGATATTCTTGAGTTGTTTTGAGACCATTTCTGTGACTACTTCATATGAACCAGGAGTGGCAATTATCTCTGAAAACGAGTCTCCGACAGGAATAATTTTGCTTCCAGATTCAAAACACTGTTCAAAGAATCCACCTTGTGTTATTACGTCACTTTTTCCAGAAGAATAAATTGTGATGTATAAATCCCCACAACTAAATGAGGAATCATCAACTTTAACTTGAATTTCAACAGGTTCTGAAGTAGTGTATTGTTTAGACAATCCAATTATTTCAATTGGAGTATTATGAGATGAAGATCCTTCAGAATAAGACATAGGCCACATGTTTAATTCCCTATCAGGTTTTTGAAGAATGTCAGTCAATACCGCAGAGGCAAATATTACTGAGAAAATTACAGGTAAAACAAATACGATTAAAACACGTTTAGTAGCCATTTCGTTTTAAAATCTACAATTCCCTTATATCTATTTAGCAAAATTTCAAAGGTCAAGATCAATTTGACGAATGAGTTAAATCGTAGCCAACTAAATATCGCTAGATGCGACTTAGAAAATTCAGAGTTAGAGCATATCGTTGCATTCATGATTCTGGAGAGATAACAGTTGGCGATTTAGCAGCTTTTGTAGGAAGAAACGAAAGTGGAAAAACTACAATTCTTCAAGCACTGACTCTATTGAATAAAGATGAACAACTTTCTGAATTAGATCTATGTGATGAGATGAATGAAGAATTAAAAGAAGAGATGAGATTAGCCGAAGGAGAATTTGATTTAAATCAACATGAAATTAGCATTATTAAAGAAAAATTCCCAGGATTGCCAGATATTAAAAAAATCAAATTATTTAGAACGAATGAAAACCCAAGAGTTCAGTATGAATTTGATGATATCAAACTTAGTGAAGATGAAAGTAAGGGGCTTAATTCATGGGAAAATTTTTCAAGACAAATTTTTGGATTTTTAGATACAATCCCAAATCATCTAAGAATACAAATCGATACAAAGTTCTTTGAAGAAGATGTTCCAAAAAATCAAGAGACATTTGATAGGGGAATGGCAGAATTTAGTAATCAATTTCACGTCATAGCAATTCAAGAACCCAAAGTTATTGAAGAATGGGAAAAAATCTATGAAAGTCAGGATAATCAATTTTCAAATTTACTAAGCGGTGAAAGTGAAAAAATTGCATTGATGAATTTTATTGCTTCAGAATTACACCCAAGATTTGTTTATTTTTCAGATTACAAAAAAATTTATGGTAATATCAATCTCAATGAATACTTAAGAGAAGAAAAGGGAGAACGTAAAGATTCAATTGAATTTATTGAAGAATTTGACAAAGCAGAGACAGTTAGAAATCTATTCTATCTAGCAGAATTGGATATCAAAGAGTTAGATGAAGTGAAAGAAAGTCCTTCAAAATGTATCAAACTTCTAAATGCTGCAAGTAACAGATTAACTAGAAAATTAAATCCAGCATGGAAAGGAGACCCAATCCATGTCGACTTGAGGTATAATCCAGGCAACATTATGAGTGTTGTAATTTCAGATGTTCACAAAGATGGAACTATTACAAATACAGGATTACTAAATAGAAGAGCAGAAGGTTTCAAATGGACATTTTCATTTATTGTAAACTTTGCAGCTGAAACACAAAGAGCAGAATTAAAAGAAGCAATTTTACTATTAGATGAACCTGCAAGAAATCTTCATCCAACGCAACAGATGGGAATTTCAGATTTATTGAAAAATTTAGCTGGATCAAACCAAGTGTTGTATGCAACACATTCACCATTTATGATATTTGATTATACGCCAGGTAACTTACTTGTTGTAGAACTAGACAAGAGGAAACATCTCAGTAGAATATTTTATGATTATTGGAATGCAGATGATAAAACGTTGACACCAATTTTGTATGGTTTGTGTAGAGGTCAAGTAGAGTCAATGGTAGATAGAGAAATAGGAACAAACTCTAGACCAATAATCATAGTAGAGACAATGTCAGATGCAATGTATCTTAATGCATTTGACAAATTCTTACAAGATCCAAATATTTCAATGAATCCTCTTAATGTTATTGCCGCATATAACAAAAATTCAGTATTGCCTTTAGCAATATTTTACAGAAATCACGGGTATAGGACATTTGTTTTATTGGATAATTCTGATGAATCTAAACAAATTTCTGCACAGCTAGTTTCAAATGAATTTTCGTCTATTCAAACAATATTCTTTGAAAAAGAAGGCAAAAAGCTAGAATCAATTGAAGATTATATTGCCCTTGAAGATTATCTACACCCAGTTAACCAAACTTATGAAATCAAACTAAGGCAGGAGGGATATTCAAATCTTACACCTCAAGATGTTATTTCTAAAGAAGGTGACGGAATTTTAGAAAAATTGCGAAAAATATGGCAAGAACACAGAGATGACGATTGGGAAGAATTTGATAATGAGGAAATTACCAGATATATTTGTGAGAAAATTACTCTTGAAGAAGCTAGTTTCCTATCAGATAAAACAAAAGATCAATTTAGGACATTATACAGACTAATTGCTGAACGAATCAGACAATATCAAAATGTTGCCACAAAACCAGACTTGGATAAATTTCAAAGAACAAAGGCCAAGATTTAAGAAGTTTGCTCATGAAAAACACTAAACTAAGAAATAGAAAAACGGGAAAAACTCTTTAAGGTTTAAGTGAGAGATGTTGAGTTTGATTTACATGAATAGATCCTCTACTAGAGGAATTTTCCTTGCAACTGCATTGTTATTTTCAATTGCGCTAATTACACTTCCATCAAATGTTTATGCAGAAGAAATTACAGTTACAAGTATCGCATTAGAAGAAACATCAGTATTAGAATTAACAAATAATTCAGACAAAGAAGTGAATACTTTAAGAATTTGGCTTGGAAGTGATTTTAATTTCAAGTCATTTAAAACGGAAGAAGGATGGGTTGGAGAAAAGAATGCTCAAGGAGTCATTGTTTTTACATCATCAGAACCAATCAAATCAGGAGAATCTGTAAAATTTGGAATAAAAACTGATAAAATAAGTTCAGGTATCAATTGGAAGGTTCTAGATAACAAAAATGTCCAAATTGATACTGGTAAAACTATATCTGGAGAGATACCAAAAGTTGTTAAAAATTCAGAGCCAAGTCAAAATTCAGAAACAAGTGGTGAGAGCATATCATCAAAGTCAGAATTTAGAATAATTCCAGAGAAACCAAATGTAGATTCGACAATTAGAGTTACAGGGGATAATTTTGGATCATCTCAAGAATTTGATTTTTACATTGATTCAAAGAAACTTGGTACTTTTGAAACAGATGAAAATGGACATTTTATGACAACAATGAAAATTCCAAGTGATCAAAAAGCTGACAGAGTAGATTTCAAAGTAATCGACAAAAAAGGTCAAGAAAAGAAACTAAGTCTCAGAATTGGAGAAAATATAAACAGAATTCCAGACGAAGTAAATACACCACTTACAGTTAAAGGAATTCCAAATACCATTCACAGGGGAGACTTTTTAGAGATTTTTGGAACTGCACAACCAGGTAGCGGAATTACAATAGAAATTCATGGACCAGATGATAATGTAATCAGAACAAGATCAGCAGAAACAGATAGTAAAGGAAATTGGAAATTAGAACCACTATTAGTTCCATTAGATAGACCATTTGGCAAATACACAGGAATTATTTCGGATGGAAGAGATACTTTAACTGGAAAGTGGGAAATAGAATCAGATAAAATAATCATCATCACCCCTAGTAATTTAAAATTTGAACAAGGTGAAACTATGAAATTTAATGGTACAGCATCACCAAACAAATCAATTGAAATAGTATTAGAAGATCCTTTAGGAAAAGAAATTATTTCAGATATCATACAAGTTGATGAATTAGGTTTTGTTAAATTTGAATTCCCAACTACACAAAACACTCCAGAAGGAACATACACACTAATTGCAACACAAGAAAAAGAGAAAGAATTCACCTATGCAGGATTAGGTCAGCTTCCAACAATTCCAGTTAATTTGGAATTTGATAAACTCAGCTATAAAATCGGAGAAACTGCAGTTATCACACTATCAGGTAAAGCATCAGAGATTGTTAGTTTGTTAATCATAGATCCTTCAGACAAACCAAAAGGTGATTCCACGTCCATCACTTTACAGCCAGATGGACGAGGAACCCATTCCATAGATTTGGACGGATATGCATCTGGAGTATATACAGCAGTTATCAGTAAGGGAAGCGCACAAAGTACAGAAGTTTTCACAGTAGGTTTACAGACAGGTTCTGGAGAAATTAAGATCAACACAACCAAATTAGATTATCATCCAGGAGATTCAATATTAATTTTAGGAGAGACAGGTTCAAATGTTCTTCTCACCATATCTCTGATTGATCCAGAAAAGAATGAAATAAAGAGCAAAGAAACATTTTCAGACAAGAATGGGAAAATTTCAGAGGGAACATTCAGAGTTCCAACAAATGCAAGTCCAGGTGAATGGATAATCAATGCAAAAAGTGGCTCAAATTTCGATAACGCCATAATCAACGTCATCAAGCAAAAAGATTCAGGAATGACAGTAGAAGTGGGAGAAGGGCAAGAAATTCCAGGATATGGTAAAACAATCAACATTCATGTTTTCGGAGCTTCACAGACAGTGGAAATTGAAATTGTTGCAGAGGATGGAGAAATAATTGAAGAGTTGTCATTCCCAGCATCAGGGGATGGTGAAATTAACCAGCCATGGATAGTACCAAAAGATACAGAACCTGGAACATACACAATCAAAGTATCAGATGCAACACATAGTGCAGAAACAACGTTTGAAATTCAATAATATCAAACAATTTTATTTCAGAGAATATTGGTACCAATTATGAATCTGAAGGACAAAATTGCAGATTATCCAAATTTTCCTAAAAAAGGTATTTTATTTAGAGACTTTAGTCCAATTTTGAAGGATCCATCAGCATTGTCATTTGTTGCAGATGAATTTTTTAAAATATTTCATCCAAAAGATATCGATGTATTTGCAGGAATAGAATCAAGAGGATTTATTCTAGCCTCAATTTTGGCCTCAAAATACAACAAAGGTATGATTATGATCAGAAAAGCAGGAAAATTACCTGGAAAAACTACGAAATTAGCATATACGATTGAATATGGAAAAGACACGATTGAAATTCAAAAAGACATCATCAAAGAAGGAGAAAGAGTTCTCATTTGTGATGACTTGCTTGCAACAGGTGGCACTGCAAAGGCATCTGCAAAATTAATTGAAAAAGTTGGAGGAAACATTGTAGGGTTTGCATTCATTATTGAATTAGTTGATCTAAACGGAATGAAGGGAATTAGCAAATACAATTGTAAATCATTGGTGAAATATTAATGGAAAAAGATGTAGAAATAGGAATTTTTGGTGGAACCGGAATTTATGATTCGGGTTTACTTGAAAATGCAGAAGAGATAGATATTGATACACCATATGGAAAACCTTCAGACACAATTACAGTGGGAGTATTCAAAGGAAGAAAAATTGCATTTCTTCCAAGACACGGAAAAAAACACACCATCCCCCCACATAAAATTAATTTTAAAGCAAACATTTGGGCATTCAAAGAATTAGGAGTTACTAGAATTATAGCACCATCAGCAGTTGGAAGTTTAAAAGAAGAATTAGCACCAGGTCATTTTGCATTGCCTACACAGTTCATAGATTTTACAAAATCAAGAGACGGCTCATTTTCAGAAGATGGAAGAGTAATACACATCTCAGTTGCAGATCCTTTTTGCCCAGAATTACAAAAATGTATTCTTCAAGTGACAGACAATCAAGATATGAACATGCACAAAGATTGCACATATGTCTGCATTGAAGGCCCAAGATTTTCAACTAAAGCAGAATCTAAATTTTATAGAACAACAGGTGCAGACATCATTGGAATGACACTAGTTCCAGAATGCCAGTTAGCAAGGGAAGCACAAATGTGTTATGCATCAATTTCAACTGTTACAGATTATGATGTTTGGGCAGATAAACCAGTTACAGCAAAAGAAGTTCTTGAAACGCTTTCAAAGAATGTAGAGAAAACAAAGAAAGTGTTAACAGAGTTAATTGATAAAATTCCTAAAGATAGAAGTTGTTCATGTGCTAAAGCATTAGAAGAGGCAGAATTCTAATCATCAACAAATGACTCTTTTGTGAGTCCTTCTGGAAGAGTCAAATCACCTTGAAGTAGATTTCTCTGAAGTAAATCAATTACTTCATCAACATTATAGCCTAATTTTTCTAATTCTTTCTCAGTTGTTTGTGAGAGTTTTGCGCCAATATTTTGTCCACCTATTCTACCAAATGCAATGGCAGTAAAACGAAATTCATTTTCACCTATTGTAAATTTACCAGTAATCTTTGCAGCCATTTGGCTTCCATGAATATTGTTAATGTGAACTTTAAGATCCATTTCAGAGATTAAATTTCTACAGCTTTGTTAACATTGTCATCAATTAGAAAGCTCCAATGTTTCTCATCTTCAACTTTGAAATTATTTACTTTAAGAGGTATCACTTTTTCATCTAGACATTCGTGTTTAATTTCCCCATTTTCTTTTAATTTCACTAATTTCCATTTGTATTTGCCCTGTTGTAATTTACATACAGTAACTCCCCATTTTGCATCTGGATCAATTTTTGGCATTCCTACTAAATCAGCTAGTTCTTCTATTCCAAGCTGTTTCTCTTCACAGAATTTTTTCTTACAAACACCACATCTCCAAACATCAACAGAACCTATTGTTCTTTCATCAACGTTGATGTTTATCACGCCAAAATAGACTGGCTGATGCTTGCAGGTTTCAGTATCAATGCCCAATGTTGTTCACCAAGTATTAGTATTATTTAGTTCTTGCATCATCGTAAGGCTTCTCCAAAATTACTCCAATATTATCAACTTTTTTGTTTCGTTTAAATTCAGTATTTTGTCGCTCACACATCTTCCTATACATATTCACAGCAGTAAATCTAGGATGCATTGCTTCAAATTCGGTGGAAGATATATCAATAAATGCTCCAAGCGACATTAGATCCATTGAGGCCTTTTTTGCATCCTCAACAGAAATTTTTAATCTTTCGGCAATAGATTCTGAAGACATTTTACCATAACACGTAACCAACAAGTATACTCTAGCCTGAATGGGTTCTAATTTAATTTCAGAGATAAGATCATTTTCAATTCCAGAATAAGACATTATTTATAAAAATAATTTCAACGACATAAAACATGATCTATACAGTCATGATTTGGCAAGTATTTTTTTAGAAATTTTCAATGAGAAACCCATGGCTATGAAATGAACAATTGCACCTAAAATTGCAGCATAAATCAAATTATCTAAAATAATCCAAGTAAGAACAAATATGATGATAGATGGAATGGTAATTATTGCAGCAATAATGGTTCCTCTCAGTGCAATTTGGCTAATTGAAAGTTTAGATCGTTTATCATCAGACAATAGCTGAAATTTTAAAAATGGTAATAAAAACCAAAGATACTTTATATTTGGTAGACCTCAATTTTCACTGTTTGGCAAGTTACAAAGGAGCATATTCAAATGAACAATCATTAAATTTTGTTATACCTATTATCATAATTCTATTTTTAGGAATTATCTACATTATGACACAAAGAGCAGACTCTGGTTTTGTGAGTTTTATTCTAATTGGTGCAGCAGCTCTTACAATGTTTTATTGGGCTAGAGTTCTAAAAAAGATGGCAAAAGATCAAAAGCCAATATACACACAAGCAAGAGAACAAGAAACAAAGAATTGGGTTTATGACTTGATTAAAGGAGAAAATGAATTTGTTTTTGTTGCCGAAGTTCCAGGGCCAGAAGACAAAATTGCAGTCAGACTAGTAGATAGTATTTTATACATTAGAGGAACTGCAGGATTTTCAAAAGAAGTTCCAATAGAAGGAGTTAATGAAATGCAAATTTTTGATTTCAAATATAGAAACGGTGTATTAACACTAAGAATAAAATAACTAGAGACTTTTTGCTAGTTCTAATTTTTGTGGCAGATATTTATCAGTAATATTTGTAAGACCATATTTTGAAAATGCCTCCAGTTCAGCTTTTCTTTTTAATCTTAGAAATACATCTAGTTCCTTTTTCCAAATTCCATCCTGATATCTAGGATCTTTTTGAAGATCATAACATCTCTTAATGTCTGATTCAGTCATTGGTATTGTCGGTAACTTGTATTTTTCAATATCAGTAGCCCATACTCCTACCCATTTTGCATCAGGAACTGTTAGTTCTCTGAGATGAGCAGCATTTGCAGAGCCAGATTTTATAACCATTGCAATATGTTCTCCATACACATCTCCATCTGTGAGAACAATTACAGGTAATCTCATTTCTTCATGTAATCTCTTTAACAAAGTTCGAGTTGAACGTGGTGCTTGTCCACCAGTATTGATAATTATGGATTTGAATTTTTTATCAATTTGTTCTTCAACAAATCTTGTAAAGAGACCACCTTTTTCAATTGCAATAACAATTTCTGCACTTGTATCTACCAATTCAGCAGTTGTCAAACTGGGACCTATTGAATAGCCATCAGGGTGATTGGACAAATTCATGGTTTTTCCCTCATAACCAGGAATAGTATATTCGATATTCAAATCACCAAAAATTGAGCTTCTCTCTTCAGGAAATATATGAAAATCTTCTCTAGGTTTTGATGTGACAGCTTCCAAATCCACAATAATATTGTCTGATTCAGATTGGTCTTCAAATTCAATAGCAAAAGCCTGTGAAGAATAATAGACATCTCTTAAGGTAGATGATTTTTTTTCATGAGTTAATCTATTTGCAAAAAATGCCAGCCACATTAATTGTGTAAATGATCTTAATTGTGCAGAATTTCTTGAACTTCTTAGCGCAGCATTGTTTCCTAAGATATACTGTCTAAGTTTTTTATCATAAACTATGTTACTTACGGATCTGCTAGGTATTGAAAATTTGGGAAATTGGCCATTATCCAAATCATCATAAATTTTTGCACCATGACTTTTGAGCATCTCAAGAATGTTTTTTTGTTTTTCATCAGCTTTTTTGCTTCGCTCTTTAATTCTTGTTTGTTCTTTCTTAGTTGTTGCCAATTTCATTTTCCTCCTCTACTTTTTTAGATTCAATTGTATTTTCTTCTAATAGTTTCTTGTAATTAGGTTCTTTCTTTTTTCCAGCAAGCTCTGTACAAAATTCTGCAATTTGGGGCAAATATTTTGCATAAAGATTTGCTCTCTTTTTTGCCATATCAGCTTGTCCTCTTTTGGACATGTATGCGGCTAATTTTCTTGACAAAAATTGTAATCCTAATCTCAATTCTCTTTCAATTTCTTGCCTGTCAGCAACATTTTCTTTTCCTGCTGTTTTGTATGGAATTCTAGTAGAGCAAATATGAGATACTATAATGAAGGGAGGTTCTCCTTTTACCTTGTATCGACCCCAATCAGTGTCATTAACCACTTTTAGAACTACATCACTTCCTTCATCATATAGTAATGGGATTCTGTTAGCATATCGGTAAACATGTGGCCCACCTGATTTGATATCTCCACCATAAGCAATTCCCATCTCAATGATGAATGGAAATCCAGAATATGCCGATGCGGGTCGTTGAATCACAGCAGTGAAATCAGGATTAAAGAATTTCTTGATTCCTTTTTCTAAGGGCTCTTCACCTAATGGAGCCAAACAACTAGAATCAGGCGCCATAAAATCTTCAAATTTTTGAAGGGAGTCACTAAGTTGAACTAATTCCTGATTACTCAAAGTACCCATTCGCCTTTCAGGTTTGAATTTTGCAAATTCTGCAAATTTCACAGCAGTTGTAGGACCTATTCTTTGAAATCGCTTTGTAAGAAATGTTGTAAGAGGTTCACCTTGAACGGTGTTAGTCAATTGTTTATAGTATTGACTTTCAGAATCCATATCAATTGATTTTGATTGTGAATCACCAAAATCCCAATAGAATAATTTTTTGTTAGGCATATCAATATCTTCAATTTTTATTTTGTTTAATTTTTCAAAATCCATTTTTAAAAATGACATCAAAGCAATCACCACTCTTACTTGACGTGAAAGTGTTTTCCATTTTTTCTTTGCTTTATCCATGATTGCAGTAAAACTAAGATTTTTTGCAGATAATCCCAAATCCTTTCTAACTTTTTCAATCATTGCATCATCAATTGTAGGAATTTCAAATTGTGATTCAACAATCATTCTTCGTATACGTTCAACATCAATACCATGTGGATGTGGTCGAATTATCGTTGGTGGTGGAGGGATTTCTTTTACAAATCTAGGATGGCTGAATTTTTGTCCTTTAGGATCATCAAAAGTAATTGATGCGTATGGGGTAATCAAAGAAGTTTCATAAACATAATCACGAATTTTGTTACCTGCCTTTGAATAATCACCTTCTAAACAAATACTTACAGATAATCCTTTTTTTGAAACTTCTTTTGTAGTATGTTTAACAATTACAGGTTTATTTTTTTGAATATCTAATAGTATTTCAAATTGATTTTGAATTGCACCATCTGAAGAACTTTTTACTATTACTGGTTTGTTAGTTGTAATTTGTCCATATAGAATTGCCATAGTGGCTCCAAGTCCAAACATTCCCCTTGCTTGTTTTAGTCCAAATTTAGAACCATAAAGGACGGTTCCAAAAGCAAGCGGAATATGTTCAGCATCTATTCCAGGTCCATTGTCCTTTACAGTCAAGATATAGGGCTTAGGATCAGGCTTTTCAGGCTCAACTGCTTTAATTGTTAAATGTACATCTGGAAGAATTCCCTTTTGATCACATGCGTCTAATGCGTTTTCAACAAATTCTCGGACTGCAGTATAGAGAGACCTTGTAGGATTACTAAATCCAGCTAAATCACGATTACTGTAAAAGAACTCACTAGGAGAAATCTGATTAAATTTTTCCTTAATAGAAGACATCTTGATCTTCCCATAATTTCATTCGTTCTTGTTTTGCGGTTCTGTTTGCAGCTTCTAGTTTTGTGTAAACTGCACCATGCATACTTCCACTTGAAATAGAAGAGATAGCATCAACTGCTAAACGTAATTTACTTGAGTCGCCAATAATTGAAACTGTTTTTCCATAAACTGAGATATGAGTACCACTAAGATTTTCCATGTTTCGTCTTGCTCTACCACCCTCTCCAATAATCCTCCCTTTTATCCTTTCAACATTGGCATTAGATTTTCCTGCAAATTCTCTAAGATCTATTACATGTAATGCATTTTCACCTTCAAGTAAAGTCATTGCATTTTCAGGAGAAAACCCTCTTCCAATTGCTGTAACTATCTCCATAGCTTTGAAGGGTTGTATTTTGTCAACATCACCTTGAGTTCTGATAAAAACTTCACCATTATCACCATCAATCTCTAAAGAAACATAACAGGCTTCTTCAATCTTTGATTTCACATTTCCAGCTTTTCCAATTAAAACTGCGATTCGATCATTTGGAATACGAATTAATTTTTCAAAGCTCATTTTACAATATCCTCAAATATTTTATCTGAATCTTCAACAGGAATTCCTCTTTTATTGAAGAATCTTCCAATGTTATTAATATCGCGTTTAAGAAATTCTTGAGCATTTGGATGTCTAATATCTACACCAGAGCCCAAATCAAAAACAACCAAGCCCTTTTCAGTTTTAAAAATATTATATTCTGAAAAATCACCATGAACTAATTTTGCCTTTTTGTAAAGATCATCAAGAATTGAAATAGCTTGTGCATAATCATTCTCATCAACTTCTGAATTGAGCAATACCTTTGCAGGGGCACCGCCATCACCGATAAATTCCATAGCAAGGACATTATTTGTGACATATAGAGGTCTCGGTACCGGAATTCCAGCCCGATAGCACTGAGTTAGATTTCGATGTTCCTTTTTTGCCCATAGATAAACAAGGTTTTTCGTTCCTTTTTTTAGATGAGAAAATCTTGGATCTCCAAGAATGTAAGGTTCACGTTTTTTAAAATTTGCAGTACTTACCAAATAAATTTTCAAAGCGACATTAACATCATTTTCATCAACACCCCAAAAAAGAACAGACTCCTTTCCTGCACTTACTGAACCATTAACATATGCAATAACATGATCAGTGATCATTTTGTAAAGAGTCATGACAGTAGGTTTATCCAAAACTTCATTGACTACTTTTCCTTTTTTGAATCCATCTTCTAGTGGAGACCTTTTTCGTTTTGATCTTAGTTTATCATCTAGTTTAGATTCTAATTTTTTGCTAATAGTATCAGTCATTGAAGAAAGATACTCCTACTACATAAAAGAGATTGCTGTTAAAATCTAAAAAAGTATGTAAAGTAAAAATCAGATCAAACAACTTTACATGTTAAATATAATTAAAAATGGAACATCTGAAACTGTTTTTACAGCATTTTCAGAACCAATACCTAATTTCAAAGACAACGATATAGTTTCTTTTCCAGCCATGTTGATAATTGAAGATCTTTTCAACAAAGACTCTGCTTCATCTTTTTCAACAAATCTTTCTCCGTAATAATTTTCACTAATATGCATAGTTAAATCACCTTCAATAATTTTTTTCCCCAATAGATCAGCATCGCAAATATTGAGCATTGATTGTTTTTGATAATTCGTAGTTCTTACCGAAAATTGCATTACGCATATTTACCTTTCAAAGTAGATTTTGCACCACATGCTTCACAGATTAAAAACGATATTCTATTTTCTTTTAGAATTTTTGTATCAGGACTTTTACATGTAGGGCATTCAAGATAGTCTTTTACATAAATTTGAAATAATCTTGTGAAATCATCAGGAGCTCTTCTACCAACAAACATTGCCTTATCTCCTAATCTCTCTGCTGGAACTGCAAATTCTTTTGAAAGATATTGTAGTACTTTATCAGGATCTCTTCGTAAAACCTTTGGGAATTCTGAAAAGTTTCGTAAGAAAGTCTTTTGGCCTTCCCACATTACATCCACTACCGGAAGCTCAAATCTAGTTTGATCTTCTTTATCAGTGTCACCTAGCTTATCCTGAATTCGTTTGAGTAGATTTTCGTAGTCGGATTTAGTCACTAAAAAATGGTGCATGAAAGACCCTATATTGGTTTTGAAAAAGAGAAATCGTGTGGACCTTTTTTGAGGTTATTCCATCTTTCCGATACGGAAGACGTTTGTACCACATGTTGGACATGTACCTTTTACGGCAGGGCGTCCGTTCTTTAATGTAGTTTCTTTGGGATCTTTGATGTCCCTTTTTGCTCTGCATTTTACGCAATATGCTTGAACCATTATGAAATTGATCAAACTTTGTGGTATTTAGGCAGAGGCTGTGAAAATTATTTCACTATAGGCTAGATGCGCATAAATTTTTTTAGGCATTAAAAAATTAATTTTGTGTGTGATTTTAAAGATTAGAAGGGCTTTTTTAAAAAAACATGAATAATAACAAGAAAAATTAGATTTTTTCGAACATTTGTTTAGAAAATCAGAATTTTATAAAATATTACCAATTATAAACTCCTTATTAGTAAAATAACAAAATGGCATCAAAAAAAGGAATTGTTGTAACATCTATAATTTTGGCGGCAATTACTGGTGCAAGTTTTTTGTTATGGATTATCCCTCAAAATGTTGAAACAACATTTGTAGTATCTGACTATGAAAATTATTTAGATGGTGTAAAAAATATTCATGAAGTTTTACAAGAATCAATAGATCTTGAATATGAAAATCTACAAAGTGGAAAAATATCTCCACAAGAATACATATCCGTGACTGAAATAACGTCATCTCAGGTAACTGCACAGATTAGTGAATTTGTGACATCAAAACCATCAGAAGAATGGCAAACAAGTTATATCAATTACATGGATGCCTTAAAATCATTTAATTCGTACATTATAGAAACCAAGGTTTTAGCCAATATGATTGAAAATAAGAATACAGAAGAAGAGATGAGTGAAACTTTAGAAAAGATAGATGCGCTAAAAATAGAATCAATAGAATTTGTAAAAATGTCTGATCAATCAAGACCAGGCTAGGCTCAAAACCAAATATTCCTATTGATATTGGTTGGAAATCATTAAAAAGCAATTCTACAATTAGAATTAGAATGTCTCATCAAACAGGTAGAATTGAAAAAGATGTTAACGCATCTACGGCTAACAAATTATTAGTAATTTGTATTGATAGAGATAATGATGTAGGTGAAAAGGCAGGGATCATCACACCCGTAATTGGGAGAGATGCATGTATTGAGGCAGCGCAAAGATTAGCTTTAGAAGATCCAGAAGATGCAGATTCAAATTCCATTTTCGCTGCAATTAAAACATATGAAGATTTAATCAGTAAAGGTTACCAAGTAGAAGTTGTAACTGTTGCAGGAGTTAAAGATAGAGGAGTTCAAGCAGATGAGAAAATTCTTGTTGAAACAAGAAAAGTTTTAGAGAAATTTTCAGCAAATGGTGCAGTAATTGTATCAGATGGTGAAGATGACGAAAGTGTTATTCCTGTAATTCAAAATGTACTTCCAGTAGTATCAGTGCAAAGAGTGGTAATGAAAGTCAGTAGAAGTGTAGAATATTCCTATGCAGTTTTTGGAAAATATCTAAAAATGCTAGCGTATGATTCAAAATATTCAAAATTCTTTTTAGGAGTTCCAGGAATTCTTTTGTTAATAGGAGGAGTAGCTACGGTATTGGGATATACTGCAGAAATATTTGCAGTGCTTGTAAGTATTCTAGGTGGGGCATTTTTGATTAGAGCATTTGACATTGACAGAGTTTGGTCAAGTTGGTCAAAACCAACGCCGATGGGTTTTATCAGAATGTTTACCATGGTGGCAGGAGTATTACTGATTCTTTCATCAGTCCCAGCTGGTATTAGTGCAGTTGATACAGAATTAGTTGAAGCAGATACACAATTCATCACAATAATTACAAACAAAATGATAGTAGGGCAATTTGTATCAGGAGTGATACCAATTTTATGGATAGGAATGGGTGCAATATTTGCTGGAACACTTCTAAGTAATTGGATTGGAGGGATTCCAAGACAGATTAGTGATATTTTAAGAATTATCGTTTTAGGAGCCCTTTATCCAACAGTATTACAATTCACAAATATTTTGATTAATGACGAGCCTTCACTTACTTTGATTCCACCTTTACTTGGAGGTCTGGCAGCAACATTGATTTCAGCCACAATTCTCTTTAAAAAATATAGAAAACACAAAGATCAAGAGATGATTTCAGACTAAATTCATTCTAAAACGAATCAATTCCTGAATAACACTGATATCTTCAATTAGATGTAAATCATCAAGTGGTGATAAAGTATTAGCAAGATCAAAGATTTAGTTTTTCAGTTATCAGGCCTCTACAAGATATACGGAAAAAGATTAGAGAGTGAAATTCAAAATGGAGATATTCCAAATCATGTTGCTTTAATTTTAGATGGCAATAGACGATGGGCAAAAAGACACCTATCAGTTCCAGAAAAAGGACATTGGAAAGGGGCTGATGCGGTAGAAAATCTCCTTGACTGGTGCGAAGAATTTGATATTAAAATTGTCACATTGTATGCACTTTCAGCAGAAAATCTAGATAGAGAGGATGAAGAGTTGGAACATCTCTATGAATTAATTCGTATGAGATTGGAGAAATTGCTCAATGATCCTAGAATTCATAGAAGTAAGATGAGGGTAAAGGGAATTGGTAGAATTGAATTACTTCCAGAATCTATCAAAAAAGTTCTAAAACAATTAGATGATGCAACAAAGAACTATGACAATCATTTTCTAAATGTTGCACTTGCATATGGCGGACAAAATGAACTAGTAGATGCAGTAAAAAAGATTGGAGGGAAAATCAAAGACGGTTCACTAGATGTGAAAGATATTAACAAAAAAGAAATTGAAGCCAATCTATACACATCACATTTACCACAATCATCTCCAGATATGGTATTAAGGACATCAGGAGAGAAGAGATTAAGTGGATTTCTAATGTGGCAGAGTGCATATAGTGAATTAATCTTTATGGATATTTTTTGGCCCGAATTTAGAAAAATAGATTTAATGAGGGCAATTAGGACTTATCAAGAGAGGAAAAGAAGGTTAGGGAAATGATAGAAGAGACATCTGCAGGAATTGTATTATTCAGAAAAGAAGAAACAGGTAATTCATTTTTACTTTTACATTATCCTTCAGGGCATTGGGATTTTGTAAAGGGCAAAATGGAAAAAGGAGAATCAATTCAAGAAACAGCAATCAGAGAAACACAAGAAGAAACAGGAATTACAGACATTGTATTTCTAGAAAACTTTGAAGAATGGATTGAATATAATTTTCAATATCAGGGGGAATTAGTTCATAAAAAAGTAGTATTTTTCTTAGCTGAAACAAAAACAGTCGATGTTAAAATTTCACATGAACATACGGATTATACATGGATGGATTATAACACAGCTATGGAAAAAACTACTTTTGATAATGCAAAGACAGTGTTAACAAAAGCACAAATGTTACTTTCCAAAACTTTGTAATTGTAATTCTTTTGCAACAGCTATAGGATTTTTAGAATTCAACATAGTTCTGCCAACAATCAAGTAATTAGTTCCAGATGAAATTACTTCATTAGCACTTCCACCTTGAGTCCCAACACCTGGAGAAAAAATACTCAAATTTTTTCCTGCTTTTTTAGAACAAAATTGAATAATTTTTGGAAATGTAGCCCCCACGACAATACCGTCAACCTTTGCAGTAAGAGCCCAATTCAGAAATAGTTGGTACAATTGTTGTTTTTTACCCATTTTGACTTCCATATCATATGATAATTTTGCTTCAGGGGCACTCATATGACATAAGGTGATCACTCCCTTTCCATTTTTGTGAGCAGATTTTACTAGATTTTTTAGACTGTCAAGGCCCATTATTGGATTTGCAATTACTGCATCAAATCCTAAATTCCACAAATGTTCCGCAGTTACTCTATTTGTATTTCCAATATCATTAAGTTTGATATCTGCAATTGTTTGTAACCCATACTTGTGAGCGGTTTTGTTTATTTTTAGAATTTCTTTTCCACTCAAAGGTAAAAGTAAATGGAAATTTAGTTTAATTCCACATAGAAATGGATGTAGTTGTTTGATATTTTGAATGGTTTTTGATTCTAAATTTTTAACAGACAGATCATAGTCATTGGCAAGAATGACTTTGCCATTAGTTTTTGAGATCTGTGAAAGTCTAGTTTTGAAGGTGGCCATAATCTACTAGTGGATGTGTGTCTTTTAATTTTATTATTTTGATATAAGAAAAACCGTGCTCAGAAGGATTTTCCACGAACGTAGGTTGAGAGCTATTTGCAGTTGTAAATTTCAAAAAGGGTTTTTCGGGATCTGAATCTAACACAACATGACAAAAATAAGAGGTCCCTTCGTCATTAAAATTCATAAAAACACCGATTAACCATTTATCATTACGAGGGAATAAAAACAGTGGAAATGGAAATTCTTCAAGACCCCAAGTAAGTTTTGCTAAACTAGACATGTCTTCCAGTTGAATTGGTTGATATCTATCTAAAGTACCATTACCAGGTTGTAATGTTTTAGGAAGAGACTTTATTCTTACAATTGGTGAATAGAGTTTGCTAGCATCAGAAGTCGTATCAACAATTTCAGATTCTTCTTTTCCTCCCTTCAATCCATAACAGAGATAATGACCATTATTTTCTAAAGGAGTATAGTAAACAATTGGTTTTTCCTTTAAAATATCCATTTGTACAGATAGAATTTTTTTTCCATCATAATCGTGTAAAAAAGAAACACGCGGAGCACGTTCTAACGCACAAACGAGCCTAGTGAATTCTAAAGTGGAATGAACTTGAATGTAACGTGGTAATTTATCAGTAGTTTGTAACTTGTCCACAGGAATTACCGATCGATTAACAAATTAAACTTATCCAAAATATTGGAGCCTAGTTTCTTCTATCAATGACATCATTAACAGCTGGGCCAGTTCCAATTATTGTAACAGGCGTGTTTAACTCTTTTTCAATATTTGCAATGAATGCTTTAGCATCATCAGATAGTTCATCGTAAGAAGTTTTTCCTGCGCAATCTGTAAAGAGTACATCCAGTTTGGTAATTGAAATTTGTGTTGCACCATTGAGCATGATTGCACGCCTAGCTAAATCAAAATCAAAATCAGCTGCTCTTCTTTGCCTACCAGTTACTGTACCAAATTCAGACCAACCTTTTTTTTCTGCATCTTCAAGAGAAAGTTCTTTGTCAAGAGGTCCAGTTCCAACACGTGTAACATATGATTTGAAAACAACAATTACTTCATCAACTCTAGTAGGGCCAATACCAACATCAGCACAAATTCCAGAGGCTGTAACATCTTTTGAGGTTACAAATGGATAGGTTCCATGCCACAATGAAAGAAATGTTCCTTGAGTTCCCTCTATCAAGACATTTTCATTTGCATCAAGTGCAGAATTTACTTCTAAAGGAACATCAACAATTAGTGAAGATAAAGAATCGAAATCTTTTGCTAGTTTTAAAACTCTCATAGCACGGTCAGCATTTGCAGGACCAGTGCCTGAACCAGTACTTCCAATTTTTTCTTTTAATTCTCCTTTTGAATCTCTATTCAAATGAGTTTCTTCAATTATTCCACAATGTTTATCGATAAATGAACGTCCTGCTACATCAAAATCTTGAATTTCCTTGTTGAGAACATCAGGATTAATTACAACTCCAGGTCCAATCATGACTTTAGCATTTTTATTTAAAAATCCACTTGGAAGCATTCTTACTTTGTATACTTTATCACCATCTCTAATTGTATGGCCAGCATTTGGACCAGCACCACCACGTACGATTATTTTTGGATTATCTTTAATTGCCAAATATGATATGATCTTTCCTTTTCCTTCATCGCCAAAAAATCCGCCAACAACTACAGTTGATGTCATAATGTTCAACTTTTATTTCGTTTATTTAAGCTAAAGTGTCTTCACATGATTTTATATTCAACACGGATTAGTTTAGATCGATGGTAGGCGAAAATTTTGCAGGAAATATAATTATTAACTTGGCCAATTTGCCAGATTTTCTAAGAAATCCAATTTTGAAAAAAAGAATGATAGAATTCTTTTCATTATCAGAACCTGAAAAAATGGAAGTGATCAACAATGCTTTAGAAGCAGGTCCTACAATTCCTTTTCCTAATTTTTCAAAACTTTTCAAAACATGGCTCAAAATTTTAACGACGTTAACTGAAGAACAAAGAGACGGACTGTTTTCAGCTTACATTACAGAAGTTGCACGATCACCACAAAAACTAATCACTTTCAACATCGATGGAATTTTAGAAATATTTTTGACATTAGATGAAAATGAAAGAGAAATTCTTGCAAAAACAATTAAAAAAATCATCAATGGTTTGGATGAAAATTCAAAAAGAAGAATTATGATAGTTGTGCCAGAAAATGCTAAAAAACATTTGAATTTCTAAACATTTGTAGGCTCATCAGGTTTTCTGTTATCTTCATTGGTGTAATCAATTACTTCTCCTTCAGGAGACAAAACACCTACAAAGATTTTTTCATGCTTTTTCAATAATTTTCTATGATCTAGCATAGACATGTCAAGTTTCATCTCATTCATAACCATAATTTGATATTCTTTCCATTCAGCCCAACATTTGTTACATGTAGGGTATTTTGCAGCGACAACTCCAAGTTCTTCACTATCAGGAATAGAATTCTTACATTTCGTACAAGTTTGACTCATAGGAATTGAGAATAATGAACTCCTTTTATCTTTTTTTGAATTTAAAGAAAAAGTGATAAAAAATTATTTGTTAAGATTCAATTTCACGGGGATTCATCTACTGTTTTGGGGATGAAAAGGGACGCAGATAGGCGTAAAACCAATTTTCAGTTTTGCAAATTAGAACAGGACTTTACATTTTGAAAATAAAATTAGGTTCAAGAATATTTGAATGATTTAGCGTTTCTATTAGTGATTTGGAAGAGTTATGATAAATTCTGTAGGATTATTTTTTGCAGTTATACTACCTCTATGATTTTCAACGATATTTTTACAACTAGCCAAGCCTAATCCAGTACCATTTTCCTTGAAGGTTACCAATGGCTCAAAAATAGTTTTTATTTTTTCTTCAGGAATGCCAGTACCAGAATCTATAATTTCAATTATTGTTTTATTAGAATTGGCCTTAACACGGACTTCAATTGAGCCTTCATTTTGGATTGCGTCTAAAGCATTTGAAATTAAATTAATAAAAAGTATTTCAGACTGGGATTTATCACATTTGATTAAGGTAGATTTCTCAGGTAAAATTACTTTGACAGAGTTAGAAAGTTTAAACCGATTAAAACAATCATCCAAAATTGAATTCAAATCCCATAATTTCAATTCAGGTTCTTTAGTTCTTACAAAATCCATAACATCATTGATTTGATGAGAGAGTCTAGCAACTCCTTTTTCAATAGCGTCTAATTTTTTAACAGCATTTTCTTCACTTGTTGTTGATTTTAGTAATTGTGTGCTCATATTGATGTTAGAGAGAGGATTTCTCATGTCATGAGCTAAGCGTGAAGAAAGTTCACCAACTATGGCTAGTTTTTCAATTCTTAAATTTTCTTCAAATGTTTTTTGTAATATTCTAAAGACAACTAAGAGCAATGCAATATGAACACCGACATTAACTATCAAAAGAAATAGTTGTAAAAGGATCATGTTTTGAGAGGTTTTATTAATGCTAGTTCCAAGATTGTCTACTAAAACATCTGAATAATAGATTAAAAGAGAAGCATTGTTTTCAATTTCAGACATATCATTTGTAGATACAATGCCCTCAGAATTTTCTATAGATTTTTCATAATTTAATTTCAATATACTAAAATGTTGATAAACTACATCCCATTCATTTATGAATTTTTCATCTATTTTTTGAATTTTCAGATTATTGTCAAATCCACCATTTTTTAGCAAAAGAATATTTTCTTCAATCTGGTTTAGTTTTAGTTCAGGTATTGCATTGGAATTTTTAACATATGTAAAATCTTTTAATTCATTTAAAAATTGGCTAGTCAATAACCTGTTTTTACCAGCAATATTAACAGAGTTTCCAACCAAGCTAATCTGAGATTCAAGAATTGCAACAGTAAGAAAACTACTAACAATAAACAAAATTTGAATAAACACAATAGTAGAAATTTTGGTTTTATGATTCAAGAATCAATATAGGAGATTAATCCAAATAATCTTTATGATTTTTTGGTTTGAATCTATAGAGACTTGAACCTTTTTTGGGGATAATTTAGGATTCACTAACCATACCTACCAACTAGTACCAAGTTATCATACACACTACTCTCTAAATCTCAAAACAGCTAATGTTAGTCAACCTTTTGAATGTAAAACAATAATAATTATCAAAGAACTATGTGGGCATGAAGATAAAATGCCCAAAATGTAAAGAAGATGCAGATTTGGCAATGGACTATTCAGCGGTAAAATGTGATTCTTGTGATTTAGATATGAGTTATGGAGAATACGTAAAATTTGTGGCTCATAACGAAGTACAATATTCAGATATTTTAGGAGATTATGCAAGTAGTACAGAAGGCCAAACTTCAGGGTCATTAGATGAATGGGATTAACAAAATAGTGTAATCATCCATCAGATTAAAATAATTAGCTAAGCATATTTCTATTCATCATTGGAATTTTTATTAGAAAATATTCTTAATTTAGTAGGATTTTTGGTAGGACTTGCAATAGGGATTATGTCATATATTGGATTCAGAAATACTGGAAGTCCAACATTATTTAGATTAACAATTGCATTTTTTTCAATCAGTTTAGGATTTTTTGTCATATGGACGGGATACATGACAGAGGATCTCATAATAAAATCAGGAAATATTGAAAGATGGGTTCAAACTTTAGGGATAGCAATTCAAACAGTAGGTTACTTTTTTATCGCATTTTCACATAGCATAAAATCATTTTTTCCAAAATCCAGTTATTTTAGATCAGTTGGAATATTTCCATTATTCCTAGTATCTTCGGTTCAATTAGAACATATTTTCAGATCTGTTTCTTTTATCTTGTTGGCATATGGTGCGATTGAGACAATGTTGTCATATTTTGAAAATAAGAACAAGGGGGCAATTTCAGTTTCAGTAGGATTGGGGCTTTTAGCTTTAGGGGAATTTTTGGGATGGTATTCATTTGTATTCCCAGACTCGATCATATATCCAGCATCAATGATAATCAAAATTGGAGGATTGATAGCATTATTCATTCCAGTAAGCAAAGTACCTTTAACCAAAATAAAATTCGATGAAGATTTTGGGGAATAATACATCAGGCTCAAAATTCAGGAAATTTGAAAATTTGTCAAATTCTTTTATCTTTTTAGTATATTGGAAAATATCAGTCCCCTCTCATAGAAATTAAATTAATTATTCATAGAGAAAATGACTGAATATAGGACTCATATGAAAATAATTGGGGATATTTTAGCAACAACTAGAGATGATCTTCAAGATGAAGATGGAGCAACAGTAACTTATCTAATTAGAAAAGCAAACATTTCACATTCCAGAATTTCAACAATATTGAAAACTTTGGTATCTCAAGGTCTTTTAGAAAAAGTAGACAATCAAGGTTCAAATAAATACAAAATTAGTCAAAACGGAAGAGAATTTTTACAAGCATATTATTCATTTACAAACTTTGCAGATAATTTTGGATTAAGTATCTAGTCACTTGTTTCATCAGATTCATCAAAAGTATCTTCAAAATCATCTTCAAAATCGGTATCTTCATAATCATTAGAGGACATTCTTTTTCAAATTAAACCGTAAACTGTTAAAAACTTATTCAAAAGTAAATGATAATTAAAGAAAAAAATCTAGACGACATATTGAAAGTAAATTGTGATAAAGAGGGAATTGAAAAAGCATCACGGATAATCAGTGATGGTGGAATTGTGGTATTTCCCACAGATACAGTTTATGGAATAGGGTGTGATCCGTACAATAAAAAATCAGTACAAAAAATCTATGAAATTAAATCTAGAAGTATTGTGAAATCACTTCCAGTTTTAACATATTCTAAAGAAACAGCTAAAAAGATTGCTCATTTTGATAAGATTACAGAAAAAATTGCAGACAAATTTTGGCCAGGTGCATTGACAATGATTTTGAAAATAAAAGATAAAAAAATTAAAGAGTCATTAAACTTGGAAGATAAAATTGCAATTAGAGTACCTAATCATAAATGCACATTAGAATTATTGGAAAAATGTAATTTTCTTGTTGGAACTAGTGCAAACATTTCTGGAAATTCATCATATACAAATCCAAAAGACTGTTTGCAAGATATGAAAGGCTATGATGTATTTGTCGATGGTGGAATAATTTCAAGCGGAGGTGAATCAACAATCATAGAAATAGAAAATAAAGAAATCAAAATTATCCGGGAAGGTTCTTTAAGCAAAGAAGAAATTTCACAGATATGAATCTGATAATTACATGTCCTAGGCATCTTGAACCAGAGACAGAAGAGGAATTAATGGATATTTTAGAAGAATTTGGGGATTCAAATGTCAAAGTTTCAATTACAAATATGTCAGGAATTTTGACAGCAGATACGAAACTAGATCCTATAGAAGTTGTACAAAAAATCAAAGAAATGCTTCTCGACGAGCCATGGAGTGTCAGATATTGTAAAAGAATCATCCCAATACAGAAAGTCATTGAATCAAAAATTGATGAAATAGAAAAAAGTGTTGCAGAATTATCTAATCAAATTTTAGATGATGAAACATACAGAATATCAATTGAGAAAAGAAATTCTGATTTATCAAGTAAAGAAATCATAACAAAAATAGCAAATAAAATAAAAAATAAAGTATCTCTAGAATTTCCAGATAAAATTCTCTTAATTGAAATTTTAGGTAGTAAGACAGGTGTATCTATACTAAAAAAATCAGATATTCTGAGTACTGAAAAAACTAAACGAAGTATGTCAGAGTAATACCGCAGCTTTCTCGACTAGTATATCAGCTAAAGGATTTTTTGAATAGACAGAATCAATGTGTTTTTTTGTTATTTTGAAATGTTTTTTGATGTATGATTCATTATTTTCTGAAAATAGATTTGTAGATATTGGAAGTAGATCATCATATAATAAATTTAGAGTTTTTTTATTTCCTATTGCAATTAAAATAAAATTAGATTTGGGTCTAATTCCAATATTTTTAATAGCGTCGGAAATTTGCTTAGTTAAAGCAAATCTCATAAGAATATCAGTTTCAAGTTTATTTGAAAGTAAAATGTTATTTTTTTGTGATTCAATTGACAATGAAATAATTTTTTTTAAATGATATGAATTCAAAATAAAATTACTAGATACAGCTTGAAGAAGAAGTTTAGGGTATTTCTTTCTAAGATCATCAATAAATTTTATGTCAATTGATTTTTGACCTTTAATTTCTATTGCTTGAATTTGTTTTTTAGAGAACTCAAAAATGAATTTTTTTGATGAACCTCCATGAATAATTGGAATTATACTTACAAGATCATTGTCTTTTATTTTTGTAGATTTTCCATCCATGGCAGAAGAATCAGCACCATTAATTGCAATTAACACATTATCAGTATCAAGTTCAGGAGTATCCCCAGGTTTAAGTTCAGATAGTAAAGTGATTAATTCTTGAATAGTAATATCGGATTTGTCAATGTTCAAATTTTCTACAGGAAAAGATTTTTTTGCGCCACCTACAAATTTTACAGTAAACATATCTATCTAATTTAAAATGTAGAAATAATATTTAATTTATTATTCAGTTCTTTCTTCAGCAGTGTCAGAAGGTACTTCTTCAGTTGTCTCAATAGTCTCAGATACTTCAACAATTTCAGTTTCTTCTTCAATAACACTATCTTCAGTGATTTCTATTTCGGATTTTTCTGCCATTTGTTGTTCAGCTTTTGAAGCATCAATTCGAGCTTGTTTTGCCTTACCTTCACGAACCTCTTTTTTGATAAATTTTGTAATATATCCTGCAATTTCATTTTTCAATCCTTTGGAGCGAACTATTGAAACTTCATCTAATGCTTTTTTATTTAT